>NZ_JBQHVU010000013.1:0-75247 GCF_052064335.1 Candidatus Weimeria sp. HCP3S3_B5
TTCGCGACAGCTCATTTAGTGTATCACTTTGTGAGCTCCTTGTCAAGGACTTTTTTTATTTTCTTCTTGGAAGACTTTCGCTTCTCGGAAGATTTTCTCTGTCGCTCTCTCAAGCGACATCTGGTATATTATCACCTGGGCCCGGATAAGTCAAGGGCTTTTTTCGAAATTGTTCGAAGTTGTAAAACTGTAGCAATAGTATACAACTAACAGACAATTCATACGACTTTATCACAGGCTTCCCTTATACCTCTTACTCCCACCAGCTCTACTCCATCAGGGACATTCTCTATGGATCCAACAGCCGATTCAGGCAGTACTATAGTCCTTACGCCCATCTTTGCTGCCTCATATACCCTCTTGCCCGGCATTGAAACAGAGCGGACTTCTCCTGACAGACCGACTTCGCCAAAGGCCATCAGATCATCTGCAACAGGACGGTTCTTGAAGCTTGAGACCAAAGCTATGACAAGACCCAGGTCACATGATGGCTCGCTTATCCTAAGTCCGCCGGCTATATTTACATAAGCGTCGAAGTCAGCCATAGAAAGTCCCATTCTTTTTTCTATAACAGCCATTATCAGATTAACTCTGTTATAATCCATTCCGACCGCTGTACGTCTTGGCATACCGAAGCTGCTTCTTGTCGTAAGTGCCTGTATCTCAAAAAGGATAGGACGGCTTCCTTCTATGGTACATGCTATGACAGAGCCCGAGCTGCCCTTTGGTCTTCCCTCGAGCATGAATTCCGAGGGGTTTGAAACCTCATTAAGGCCCTGGCTCTTCATTTCAAAGACACCTATCTCATCCGTACTACCGAATCTGTTCTTGACGGCACGGATAATCCTGTAGGAGGCATGTCTGTCACCCTCGAAATAAAGTACGCAATCTACCATATGCTCAAGGACTCTGGGACCTGCTACGGTACCCTCCTTGGTCACATGACCTACTATAAATACAGCTATATTCTCACTCTTTGCAAGCTGCATAAGCTTGGCCGTCGATGCCCTTACCTGGGAAATGCTTCCAGCTGCTCCGCTTCCGTCCTCGTTTACCATTGTCTGAATAGAATCTATCACAGCAACAGCTGGTTTTTCTCTTCTAAGAATCTCAACGATTGCGTCGAGATCTGTCTCTGTAAGGATCCGCATATTGTCAGAAAAATCGCCTATCCTTTTTGCCCTGAGGCTGATCTGATGCGCCGATTCCTCACCTGACACATATATCACCTGCTTGCCGTCAGATGATATATTTCTTGCAGTCTGCAGAAGCAGAGTGGATTTTCCTATTCCCGGATCTCCTCCAATCAGTATCAGCGATCCCTCTACTATCCCTCCTCCAAGAACACGATTAAGTTCTGCCATGTCTGTAGAGATTCTTTTTTCAGAAAAAGAAGAGATCTCCGAGAGCGCGATAGGACGCGCCTCGGAAATCTCTTTTCTACGAGACCTGTCTTTTCCACCTGATACGACCTCTGTCATGGTATTCCATTCATGGCAGGCAGGGCAGACCCCCACCCACCTCGGAGATTCATATCCGCAGTTGGAGCAGAAAAATACACTTGTCTCTTTCTTTGCCATATATCAATCCTTTTTTATAGACACTTCCTTTGTCTTGCCGTCGGATAAGTCTATACTAAGGGTGATCTTACCGCCAAGACCAGTTTTCATCACGCCATAATCCTCTCCTGCCGCAGATACCTGATAATTGGTCTCAGGAGCAAGACCTACTGTGATATCGGTATTGGCATTGCCCTCCACCTTGAAGCTGACAGAGCTGTCATCATACTTCATATTGGAAACCCTTGTACCAGGCTCAGACTCATATACGAAAAGGTCATTCTTCTCGAGCTTGGTAGTAGTCTTATAGCTCTTCACATAGAGCAGGTCCCCCTTATACTTGAAATCCTTAACCTTGGTCTTCTCATCAAGAGTATAATCTCCGAAGGAGAGACTGCCATCCTTTTCACTTCGAATCAACTGTTCTGCCATTTTTTTCTCCTTTTACAATAGCCTTTGTATTGTTTTTCCTACTGATACTGATTGTATCATTTTTTACCGAAATAGTCACCTTATCCCCAGATTTTATTTCTCCGGAAATGATCTTGTCAGAGATAGGATCCTCTATATCAGACTGAATCCTTCTGCGAAGTGGTCTGGCTCCGAACTTTGGATCATAGGCCTTATCAACTATATACTGCTTTACTGAAGGAGTAGCATGAGCTGATATATCCGTATTATCAGAAAGCCGCTTAAAGAGGTCTGAAAGCAGAAGACCTGTGATCTCTGTCAAATCCTCCTTATCAAGCATCTTAAAGCAGATGATATCATCTATACGGTTTAAGAACTCAGGACGCATGGTCCTCTTAAGCTCCTGACTGACCTGCTCCTTCATGGCCTCGTAATCGCTCTTTTTATCCTGACCAGAGGCAAATCCAAGGCTCTTATGGTTTTGTATATCTCTGGCGCCGGCATTTGATGTCATTATTATAATGGCATTCTTGAAATCAACAGTCCTTCCCTGTGAATCGGTAAGTCTTCCATCGTCAAGCACCTGGAGAAGGATATTGAATACATCCGGATGTGCCTTTTCTATCTCATCAAAGAGGATAACGCTGTATGGATTTCTCCTTATCTTTTCAGACAGCTGTCCACCCTCCTCATAGCCCACATATCCCGGAGGAGAGCCTATGAACTTAGAGACTGCGTCCTTCTCCATATATTCTGACATATCTACCCTGATCAGGGCCTTGTCATCACCATAAACCTCGCTGGCAAGAGTCTTTGCGACAAGAGTCTTACCTACTCCTGTAGGTCCCACGAAAAGGAAGGATCCGACCGGCCTCTCAGGTGACTTAAGACCTGCCCTTCCTCGCCTTACAGCGCGAGAAACTGCTTCTATGGCCTGATCCTGGCCTATCACCTTTTTCTTCAGGGTATTTTCCAGATTCAGAAGACGCTTCTTTTCCTTTGAACCCAGATTACCTACAGGAATATGGGTCCAGCCGGATACTGTAAGAGCAATATCCTGCTCTGTAAGTACTGGAGCCTCCTTTTTCTTATTTTCTCTTTTTTCCTGTCTGAAGAGCTTCTTCTCATCCTCCAGGAATTCGCTGTGGAGCTCCCCTGCCCTGCTGTAGTCTCCATTCTTAAGGGCCTCCTCTATTCCGTCTGAAAGCTCATTCTTTTTCTGACGCAACTCATAGCCCTTGCTGCTGCCTTTGGAATTAAAAAGATTTACCCTGGCGCAGCTTTCATCAAGAAGATCTATAGCCTTATCAGGAAGGAACCTGTCATGTACATATCGCCTTGAAAGAGATACACAGGCAGCTATGGCCTCATCTGTTATCCTTACACCATGATGCTTCTGATATACATCCCGAAGGCCCTCAAGGATCCTTACTGTATCCTCCTCCGACGGCTCCTCTACCATAACCGAAAGGAATCTCCTCTCAAGCGCAGCGTCCTTTTCTATCTTCTTCCTGTACTCCTTGATAGTAGTAGCACCAATTATCTGAAGCTCCCCTCTTGCAAGGGCAGGCTTTAAGATGTTTGCAGCATCCATTGCCCCCTCTGAGCCTCCGGCTCCTATTATCATATGCAGTTCATCAATAAATAGCAGGACATTTCCTGCACTTACTGACTCATCTATTACATTCTTGATACGTTCCTCGAACTCTCCTCTGTACTTGGTCCCTGCGACCATCCCTGAAAGATCGAGTGTAAGTATCCTCTTTCCTGCAAGAGAAGGCGGAACCATCCCTGAAACGATACGCTCTGCAAGCCCCTCTACTATGGCTGTCTTGCCCACTCCCGGCTCACCTATGAGGCACGGATTATTCTTTGTGCGGCGGCTCAGTATCTCGATGACTCTCTGGATCTCTCTGTCCCTGCCGATCACAGGATCAAGGGCCCCATCCTCAGCCATGGTTGTAAGATCGGTAGTAAACTCCTCAAGAGCCGCATACTCGCCCTCGTCACCATTCTGCCTGTTAGCTATTAGTATCCTTCTGTATGTATCTCCCTCATCGCCCATTGCTGCCAGCAGATTATTAAAAACCGTGCCAAGATCGAGATCAGCAGTAGATAATATCCTTGCTGCTCCGCACTCAGGCATCTTAAGTATTGCCAGAAGAGCATGCTCTGTCCCTACGGCCTCCATGCCGCACATGGAAGCTATAGAAGTCGCGTTTTCCATCAGCGCCTTAAGCCTTGGAGTCTCTGTGTCCTGATTCTTCAGATTCCTGTCCTTAGTAAAGGTTGAAAGCTCATCGATTATCCGTGCCGTAAGATCCTCATCAAGACCGGCATCGACAAGTATCTCACTTGCCAGGTTGGGAGCACAATGCAGTATCCCCAGCAGAAGAAAATGTGTCCCTGTATATCGTCCAAGCTTCTTTGAAAATTTTATCGCGTAATCATAAGCCTTCTGCAGGCTGTCTGTATATTTCATAATTCTTCTTTCGTCATATCACAGCTTGTTCAGATCAGAAAGCTCCAGCTTTTTATTCGGCCTCTTAGGTGCCTTAGGCATAGTAAGCTTTTCCTCGTCTATCTCTCCAAGGTCCAGATCACCCGAAAATTTCTTCTGATCAGTCTTTTCCGCTGAGGCTATCTGATCTGTATCAGATCTCTTTGTTTCTTCATCATCAAAATCTATATCATCACCCTCATAATCACCGTAGACTGCGAAATGTAGCAATGTAAGCCTTATTATAAGAACAATGATGATGGCTAACAGAAGGCCTGTAAGGATAAGCATTCTCCTGTCAAGTATAAGCTGCTTAAAGGACAGATCGGAGGATGAGATATCATGCTTTTCAACTGATGATCCCGAATGATCAGCTTCCGCCTTAGCCATCTTAGAGTTGTTTTCGGTATCCTTTTCAGAGCTTGTCTCCTTTACAGCGGCATCCTCCTTCTTATCCTCCTTTTCTTCATTCTCTGTCTGCTCTGTATCATTTGAAACCTTCTCGTCTGTATCCTTTGATACGGCCTCCTTTATGCCGATCACTGCAGAGCTTCTCGGATACATATTGGAAGAGGCTACAAATCCGGCATTACCCTGCTGCTTTGCCTCAAATGTAAATGTGGCGCTTCTTCCGCTTATGCTTAGTGTATTGCCATCAAGCGTGGCCCTTCCCTGACTTTTCAGTGTAACCATAGTCCCGTCATAGTGCAGGGACAGGTTCGAGCTGGAGGCGCCTGCGACAGTGACACTGAAGCTGTCTCCCACACTTACATCATTGGTGGAAAATGACAGAACAACAGGACTGGCCTGTGCCTGCTCTGGCATGGCAAAGGTCAGCATCATGCATATGATCCCTAAAAGAAGGATGTGTCTTTTCTTCAAAAAAATCTTCATATAAGTCCCTTTCATCTGTTCCTATAAAGTATAAGAGAATACCCCCTTATTGTCAAACCTGCTCAGACATGGAATCTCCGCTTGAGCTCCATCCTGGCATTGGCTCCTCCCATTATAAGAGCAATGATAAAGAGTACGCTTGATGAAATAAAAGCCGTTTCCGAAAGCACAGGATCAGTCACCAGACCATAACGGATAAAGACCAGCGGAAGTATTCCGAGTAATATAGGCAGTACCATAAGGATCATATAGCTTTGCCACTTTCTCCGGTTGACAAACATAAGCACTATTACAAAAACATTAAATACAATAAGTGCAGATGGAAGGCAGTAATTCAATGACCATTTCCTAAATCCACAGGTCGCATCGATCACGACTACAAAAAGAGCCGCAAGAAGGATAGTAACAGTTATCCTGCCTATCATGCCTATGTCAGGATTGAAGAAGATATAAAACTCTATAAATACATAAAAAAGAGAGGCTGCCACTATAACAGCCCATGGAAAGCCAGCGTTTATTATATTTATGGCAGCTGATACAATGCTTACTCCTGTACATATGGAAAGAAGAAGCCGCAGGAAAAATATAGTCTTCCTGCGCTTGGCCACTATATCAGGATATCCGTTATATCTTACTATCCCATCCACCTTCTGGTCTGTAAGTGATCCCTTGCAGAGGGGACAGATATCAGAATCACGGTCGAGAACCGTGATCCCGCAGTGCATGCATTTTTTACTCATAAAAAACTCCGTTCGTCTCTATTGATGCAGCTGCTCCCAGCTGTGAAAGCTTCCTTAAGTATTCCATGATAAGCGTCGTGTCGCTGTAGGCAGTTGAAAAGGAAAGTGTCATTATATCCTTAAAGGAGGCTATTCCTAGCTTTAGTCCCTGACCCTTTGAAAATGACAGGAAGCACTGGAAGCTTTCTATATACTCTGCATAATCATCAGGCACCCTGATCTGTCCCATATTCGTGACTGTTGCTGTATTGGCCAGGGCGCTTCTTGAATATATAGCCCTGATGCCGGCGTTTTTCAAAAAAAGCGGCACTGCCCTGGCCAGAAGGACCTGCTGTCCTGAGACATTATAGGAAAAGATTGATTCAAGATTTTCCCTTGTAATCTGTTTTCTCAGACTCTCCCTTGTTATAGCCACTATCTTCTCGAAGCTGTAATCATCCTTTACCGGTATGAATTCAGCCGAAACCATTGCAAAGAAGTTCTTTGTGGTATTGGAATCAAAATATGGCCTTAGGTTTACAGGGACCGCTACTCTTACTGGTCTCCTGTCAGATATCTGGTATCGGTAGGACCTGTATGCACTGAATATATATAAGGCAACACAAAGCTCATTTATAGTCACATCAAGGCCATGAGCTATCCTTTTCATATCAAAAACGCGCAGATATGCATTTACGACTCCGAAACCCTTGTAGGAGAGCTTCTCTCCCTTTATAAGAAAGGCTCTCCTTACAGCATAGGAGGATTTGGATGGCTTTCTGTAATTTCTTACAAAGCTGTCATCCCTGTTCACAGATGTATCAGAAGAAAGACTCCCCCTGTGCGCCTCCATCAGCGCATCATGGGAAAGCCTAAGATATGCAAAGGTCAGCTCCTTAAGAAACTCGAATCCGCCTGTTCCGTCAGCAAGCACATGAAAGACCTCGAGATTTATCCTTCTGCCATAATAGGTGACCCTGAAAAGGTATCTGTTGTTCTCATTCTCCCTTGTAGAGCGGCATGGATAATCATCCTCCTCAACCACCCTTGGAATCGGATAATCATTTTCCTCCAGATAGTACCAGAAGAAGCCCTTTCTAAGCCTCTGCCTGAAGCCCTTGAACCTTTCAAGCACGAACTTAAGGGCCTCCTGGAGGAGATCTCCTACTATCTTTTCCTTCAGAACAACAGACAGCCTGTAGGTATTTGTCATTCTCTTGGTCGCTATTGCCGGGAAAAGGATTGCGGAATTGTCAAGCTTCTCCCAGCTCTTTATCCTGTTTGCCATTTCACATACTTTCTATACTAAAAAAGTGACAGAGGGAGCACCCAGTGTCACTTAAACATATCAAACTAGTCTGATTCAGGCCTTTGCTGAATACCCTGAGAAGGTAGCTGCGGCAAATGAACCCGATGAGGTATAGGTGCCGTCAGACAGGGCCTGCGAAGCATAGTACTGAGCGAGTGAAATATATGTACCGGCAGCGCTGCCGTAATTATTCCCGCCACTGAATAGCTTCTTTACAGCATCTGTATCAGCATTCTTAAGGGTATCAGTGTCTACTGACAGCTTGCCATCCTTGCCGACCGAAAGGCCTATGCTCTTCAGATCATCGCTGTACTTAGAGGTCGTATTCATAAGATACTTTGATGCTGTACCAAGACTCTGTGAGGTAGACTTCTTTGCTGCATCAATATAGCTGTTGTAATCGGCAGCAAACTTAGTAAGGTCTGATTCAACCGTCTGCTTTACCTTATCGGCGGTATTTGTCGCTGTAACATCATAGGTTCTCGAGCTCATCAGACTATTAATAGATGATGAAAGCGTCGATGCTGCGACTGCAGCTGTCCTGGTATTGGCTTTTTGTGTAGAAGCTGTTCTTGTATATGAAGCCTTGCTCGTATCAGCTGAATCTGTCTTACTATCGTTCTTCTTTACATCATGTCCTGATACATGGGCTAAAACGTCATATCCTTCTACCGATCTCGATGATCCGGCATTTGATGAAGCAGAACTGATCTGACTGTAATACCTTTTTGCCAGCTTATAATAGCTGCCGCTCGTAACACTCCTGTACTCAGAAAGGCTGGAGTAAAGACCGCTCATCCATGAAGAGGAGGCGTTACCAAACAATGATGATAGTATACTGCTTCCCATTCCTTGCTCCTTTCCGGCCATCCCTGGCCAAAAGCACTAATAATAGAAACGTGATAAAAAATATCAAACTTCTTCTTTATTATTATATCGGTTCTCTATCTGCCAGTCAATAGGGGCTATTTTGTTTTCCTCCAGAAAACTGTTGCACTTCGAGAAATGCCTGCAGCCAAAAAAGCCTCTGTATGCTGACAGTGGGCTAGGATGGGGAGCTGTAAGCACCAGATGGGAAGGATTTTTTACTAACGAAGCCTTCTTAGCTGCATGTGATCCCCAGAGCATATACACAAGAGGCCGCTTTTCTGCCTCAACTGCGTGAAATACAGCATCTGTAAACTGTTCCCAGCCTATATTCTGATGGCTGTATGCCTTATGCGCCCTTACCGTAAGGACATTATTCAGCAAAAGGACTCCCTGCCTGGCCCATTTCTCCAGACAGCCATTATCTGGTATATATAAGCCCAGATCATCATGCAGCTCCTTATATATATTTAAAAGAGAAGGAGGTATAGCTACATCTGGTCCCACGGAAAAGGCCAGTCCGTTTGCCTGGCCCTTTTCATGATATGGATCCTGACCGATAATAACGACCTTTACCTTATGAAGCGGTGTGAAATTCAGTGCGTTTAATATCTGTCCCGATGGCGGATAGACTATATGCTTATGATATTCCTCTTTGACGGTTTCGTAGAGTCTTCTGTAATATGGCTTTTTAAACTCTTCTGACAGGGCTTCCTTCCAGTCTCCCTCAACAGCTGACATTTCTTACCGGTACTCCTTTTTCACTGAGATAGCTCTTAAGATCCGATATATCGAGCTCATGATAATGGAAAAGCGATGCAGCAAGGGCAGCCGAGGCATGGCCCTCTGCGAAAGCCTTATAGAAATCCTCCTTGCCACCTGCACCTCCTGAGGCTATTACCGGTATTGGCAGGCTGTCTGCTATAGTCTTTGTAAGAGGGATATCATACCCGGCCTTTGTCCCATCGCAGTCCATGCTGGTAAGCAGTATCTCTCCTGCTCCCAGCTCATAAGCCTTCTTTGCCCATTCGACTGCATCAAGTCCTGTATCTACCCTTCCGCCATACTTATAGGCATGCCATTTGCCCTTTTCTGTCCTCTTTGCATCGATAGCCACGACAACACACTGATTACCGAACTTCTCGGCAGCCTGGCTAATAAGTGATGGATTCTCTATCGCTGATGAATTGATCGATATCTTATCGGCTCCGGCCCTTAATATATCACGGAAATCATCGACTGTCCTGATCCCGCCGCCGACTGTAAAGGGAATGAAGACCTCTGAGGCTACTCTTTCCACCATATCGACTACTGTGTCCCTGTGATCGCTTGAGGCTGTGATGTCAAGAAATACCAGCTCATCAGCGCCTGCCCTGTCATATGCTCTTGCCGCCTCCACAGGATCTCCCGCATCGGTCAGATGTACGAAATTGATACCCTTTACGACCCGTCCGTCCTTTACGTCCAGACAGGGAATAATTCTTTTAGTAAGCATTATATCTCCAGAAAGTTATTAAGTATCCTAAGGCCGTTACTTCCGCTCTTCTCAGGATGGAACTGACAGGCGAATATATTGCCGGATTCCACTGAAGCATCAAAATCCAGTCCGTAGCTGCACCTTGCTGTGACTATCGAAGGATCATCGGCCTTCAGATAATAGGAATGTACGAAATATACATAGCTTCCGTCTGAAATCCCCTTAAACAGCCTCCCCTCCCTTGGGAAGCTGATCTGATTCCATCCCATATGAGGTACCTTGATCTGGTCTGACTCCGGAAATCTGACAATATGTCCATTCAGAAGTCCAAGTCCTCTGGCTCCGGGGCTCTCCTGACTGTCATCAAAAAGAAGCTGGAGTCCCAGACATATACCAAGAAACGGTATGCCCCTTTCCTTTATCTGATCTATGACCGGTATAAGCTTTCTCTGCTCAAGATGGCTTATACAGTCACCAAATGCTCCGACTCCCGGAAGGATCACATGATCCGCATCAAGGATCTTTTCCGGCTGATCTGTGACAATGGTTTCCTTTCCTAATGCCTCACAGGCCTTCCATACGCTCCTGATATTTCCTGCATCGTAGTCAATTATTGCTATCATGAAGCAACACTAAGCCCTTTCTCTGCAAGCACCTTCTCTATACGCCTCGAGTAACCGAGTCTTGTCTTTTCAGCATAGATCGAAGCTGCATCGGAAGGAGACAGTCCGAACTGGTCACGAAGAGCATCAAGGATCCTGGTGCCGTAATCATCATAGTAACTCTTTATATCAAGCTTTGATACCTTGCTCTTATTTTTCTCGTACTCAGCATATCCTCTTATGAGAGAATCGAGGGCAAAGTCATAAGCCTTTCTATCATAGGCATTGCTATATGAATCATATTTAAGGGACAAAGAAGCCGCATATTTCGACGAAGCCAGCCGCTCCCTTTCAACCTTGTCTGGATTCTTAAGAGATGCATAATAGAGATATGCATCAAGATAATCCTGCTCATTGTACTGCTTAAGCGCAGTCCTCATCTGCTGATCCTTAGGGAGATTTACTGCTCCTATGTAGGCTAAGGCAAAGATAGAGACAGCAAGAAAAACAAATACTCCTATCACCTTCCCGGGTATAAGAGGCGAATTATCAACTGGCTTCGGCTTCTTTTCCCTTTTTGGCTTTACAGCCTTAGGCTTCTTTTCTTTCTTGGGCTTTGCCTGCTTCGGGGCCTTTCCCTTCTCAGCCTTCTGATCGTCGGAGAAGTCAGACATAATATCCTTGTTCTCCTCTGAAAGATCCTTTGGAGATTCCTGATGATCTCCTATGAGCTCCTCTTTGCTCAGTTTCTCGTCATCATCCTCGTCCGCTGAAAAAATGTTCTTTATCTTTTCGATAAGGCCGGCAAGGAAACTCTTTTTCTTATTTCCAGTATCCTCCGGGGAAGGATCCTCCAAAACTGTATCAGGATCATCTCCGGCCTGACCCAGATCATCTATCGAAATATCATCGAAGGAATTATCAGTAGCACTGTCCTCGAATGCCTCACGGCTCTCGGAAAGCTCCTCTCCGTTCGCATCCTTGGCAAGCATATCATCTATATCAGACAGATCGGCATCCTGGGATATGATATCGGACAGATCTGTATCACTTCCGGATTCATCCATAAGGTCTACATCCTTTGCAGATGTATCCGAGATATCAGAAGGAATACTGTCAGAGACGCTTTCTTTGTCATCTGTCTCTTTAGTATCCTGATCCTCCCTGGCATGAGACAGGATACTTTCTCCTGCCTTTTCCTTGGCATTTGAAACTATCGAAGAAATATCGTCCATAAGGTCATCTTTAGGACTTTCCACCTGCTTTTTCTCAGGAACTCCTATCTTAGAAAAATAAGGGCTTACATCCTCTCCATCCGGAAGCGAATCGAAATCCCTTCTATCCTCGGTTTGGTCAGTCCCTTTCTCCTGTTCTTGCTCATCGTCATCAGAATCGAGCATATTTTCAAATTCAGACAGAAATTCATCCTCTGACAGAGCCTTCCTTAGATTTTTTCTCTTGCTCTTTTTTGGAGCAGCAGAAGAAAGACCGCTTTTTTCGATAAAGCTGTCTTCCGGTCTGATCTCTGCTCTTTCCTTTGCTTTCTTTTCTGCCTCCTGCGAATCCTTCCTGTAGGTCTCGTCCACATCATCTCTTGCTTTAGAGATAGAATCCAGAAGGCTTTCTAAGTGTTCTTCTTCCCTTGACAAACTAAAAAACCTCAGAACTGCTTTGCTTTACGTGCATCCTCATACTTATCCACAAGATCATCGATAGCATTAACCAGCTTTCCGATCTCAGGCTTGGTAAGCTGTGCATCTGCTCCTACACTCTCTCCCTTTCTTCTGATATCGTCATTTATCAGAGAGGAGAAAATGATAACAGGAATATGCTTCATCTTGTCATCGCTCTTTATAAGCTTGCAGAGCCTGTGTCCGTCCATCTTAGGCATCTCTATATCAGTAACTATGCAGTGTACATCATCGAGAAGGGTTCCCTTCTCCTTCATCTCAGTAAGCTTGTCCCAGGCCTCCTGACCGTTATTATTGACATTGAGATTCGTATAGCCTGACTTCTTCAGACACTCAACTATAAGCTTTGACAGGAGAGGAGAATCCTCTGCTATAAGGATAGGTGAATGTGACCTGTCCCTTCCAGTATTATCCCTGTCATCTATGTCTGAAACTGTAAGAGCTGTTGCCGGATTGATCTTTGAAACTATCTTCTCGAAATCGAGTATAACTACCAGATGATCATCGAGCTTTATGACTCCTGTAGAAACACCTGTAGCCTCTGAGGAAATAGTAGAATCCGGTGTGTTTATATCCTCCCATGAGACTCTGTGGATACCAAGCACCTGGTCTACATGGAAAGCAGTATTCAGATTATTGAAATTCGTAATAAAGAAGAGGCCCTCATTATCCGGATCATCCGGGTAACCCAGACACTTTCTCAAATTGATCACAGAAATGATCGTATCACGCGGCATGAAGATTCCTTCAACAAACGGATGCGAATTAGGCACCGGAGTAACATGCTGGTAATTAAGGATCTCTATGATCTTTGCCACATTGATACCATAATAATTGTCTGCGACCTTGAACTCGAGAATCTCAAGCTCATTTGTTCCTGATTCAAGTAAGATATTTGTATCCATCAGATCTAACCTCCCTGCATGATCTCTTGATTTCACTTATCTATGGTTACTGTCTCATTGCCCTTCTTAACTGAAAATGAGACCTTTTTAGGATCCTTTATGCTTCCTTTGGGGAACTGGAAAAGAAGGATCATATTTCTCCTTTTCCCTGCAGCAAACTTTCCCTGAAAGGTCGTAAGGTCATTCATAAGAAGGGTCATATCCGAGTTCACCGACTGATCCTTATAGCTAGCTGTAAAGATGATATTCTGCGAAGGCATATCGATATTTATGCTCTTCTTTGTAGTATTGACAGCCTTTATACGGACAAAAAGAAGCTCCTTGCCGGAATCCGCTTTCAGACTGTAAACATCACCCTGACTATATCCGCCCGTCACTCTGGCATCGCGGTAATCAAACCTCATACCGCCTATTCCTATGGCCTCTGTAAACGAAGCTTTCTTCACTTCATTGGATGATGCAGTTTCTGAAGAGGACTGGCTTTCTGTATTCTCTGACAAGTCAGGCTTATCTTCAGAGGAATCCGTGTCATCCTTCTTACCGGTCTCCTCCTTCTTAGGAAGACTAATAAGACCGGTATCATTATTTGCGTTATGCTTTGCAACAACCTGGGCACAGTAGCTTATGAATCGGCTCTGATCATCGTCAGAAAGCCTTGTAAGCTGCATACCGCATCCGCTCAGAGTCACAGCTGCCACGGCAAGAAGAGCGGGCAGAAAAAGTTTCTTTTCCATTCAGATAAACGCCTCTAATAAATCATCTTTCTTCTTTTATATAGTATCATTATCAAGTGTAAATTTCAAACTATTTTTCACTTATCAAGGTCGAAATAAAACTCTACACCATTCTGATGGTTTACAACACCGCATTCCTTGCCAAGGTCATCGACTATTGCCTTTACCACAGACAATCCTATACCGCTTCCGCCGTATTCCCTGGTCCTGGCCTTATCGACCTTATAGAACTTCTCCCAGAGATGTGGTATCGCCTCCTCAGGAATAGGGGCTCCCGAATTGAATACGCTTATCCTGTAATCCTTCTCCCGTTCAGTTATCTTTACCTCTATCTTTTTTTCATTTTCGCAGTAATGAATAGCGTTGGAAAAATAGTTGGTTATCACCTGCTCGGTAAAGAAGGGATCTGACCATACATAGGCGCTACCATTATGGATAAAGGATACACTGATCCCCTCCCGATCTGTAAGAATGCTGTTAGATCTGATCACACCTGAGATCACCTCTGTGACATCGAACCTTTCCAGGTTCATTATCTGTTCTCCGTATTCCAGATGGCTCAGATCGAGAAGCTCCTTTACTATATGATTCATCTTGTTCGCTTCATCTATTATCACATTGCAGTAGAATCTCCTGTCCTCCTCATCATCGGAAGCCACCGCATCGTTAAGGCCCTCTGCATAGCCTATGATAAGCGCAAGCGGAGTCTTCAGCTCATGAGAAACGCTTGAGGAAAACTCCCTTCTCATTTTCTCATTTTCCTCTCTGGCCTTTAGGTCCTGGAGCAGATCGGCATTGGCCTGCTTGAGCTTAAGTATAGTACCCTCAAGAGTCTTAGAAAGCTCATTCATACAGTCTCCAAGCTCATCTATCTCATTTGGCTTCTTCTCCGGCTCATACTTGGCGTTGAAGTCAAGAGATGCCATCTGGCTTGCTATCCTTGTAAGCCTCCTGACCGGATCTGTGATTCGGCGGCTGAAGAAAAGGGATGCTATTATGGCAAGACCTATCGAAATAAGTCCGGCAAGAAGCAGGACCCTGCTTGCAAAAATAGCCGATGTACGGATGGAGCCAAGCCCTGACCTTATCATTATAAGGTTACTGTCAGGCAAAGTGCCCCAGAGGACAAGAAACTCAGACTCCACCTCGGGGTTTTTAAGCCGGAGTATGGAATAATCAGGTCCTGTACGTATTATTTCCCTGTTGTCCTTATCCCTTGACAGCATGGCGCTGTAGAGCTGGGCCATCATCAGTCTGTTGGAGCCCTGGGATGACATCACAACCTCTCCTGACGGAGACACTATCATGACCTGGAGGTTATTATTGGCACACAGGGTCTCGAAATAATCCCTGTATTTATCATCATAAAGGGCATTCCTTGAAACCTTCTGCGACAGGGTCCTGAATGCATCTGCTAAAACATTCTCTCTCCTGCCCACAGAAAGCCCCAGTGTAAAGACTGAATTAAGGATAAAGCTTATAAGTATAGCACCCAGTGCTACTATCACCATGTAGGTGCAGATCTGGGTGCTAAGTGAGTATTTTACTTTTTTATTTTCTTCGCTGCGTAACTGTGACATTTATGCTTCTTACAGAGCTTCTGGGCAGTAGGATCGGTCGGATCCCAGGTATGCCATGCCGGAAGCTTTCCGATTACTGGTTTCTTGAAGGGCTCATATCCTGTCTTGCTATGGATAACTACAGTAGTACCAACCTTACAGTTATCGTAGATCCACTTGGCTGAGGCTGCCGTAAGCCTTACACAGCCATGTGAACAGGTAGTGCCCAGATTATTGTAGGCTCTTACCGAGATAGTGGAATTGCTGTTTGGCTTGCTCGAAAAGATAGAGTGGAAATAGATTCCATTATTAGTGATCCTTGTGCACCACTGTCCCCAGCATGGTCCCATAAGCTCATGCCACCTGAACTTAGCCAGAGTCTTGTGGGTTCCAAGAGGAGTCGCATTCCCCGGAGAGCAGATAAAGGACTTCACAGGTATAAGTTCCTTTCCTGCTACAGCGTAGGCCGTCACATAATCCTTTGCCTTATTGACATAGAGGACATAGCTGTCTGCCTTTATTTTTACATGCTTTTCCGGATCGGTCACAAGCTCTCCGTTGCCGTATCTGTAAAGTATAAGAGTCTTGCCGTACACAGGTGAATTCTTGTCTGTAACCTTATAGATATCCTTATGTATGCTTACCCTTACCTTGACTTGCGGGCAATACTTACCATAATGATTCCTGCCCTTTGAATCCTTATAGAAGGCCCTGGCCCTGTAGGAATAGCTTTTGTTGAATGATACCCTGGTATCCTCAAGGAAACCGCTTTTTTTCCTGATAACGGCCTTTATGACCCATTTGCCGGTACTTTTCTTTTTCTTGTAGACTATAATGCCTGAAATACTGCCCTTGCCCTTTGAAGAAAGAGAAAGCAGCACAGACTTTCTTGAAGGCATTACGGACTTTATCTTAACGTCTTTAACATGGATCTTCTTGTGGTGGACAACTATTGCAGAGCCTGTATCCGCCTTAGAGCCTATTGCAGAACCGGTATCTGCTATAGCGCTTCCCGAGGCTGCTATGGCGCTTTTTGAGTCTGCAGCCGCTCTTGCATTCTTTCTTTCAGCGGCCGAAGCGTTCGTATTAATAAACGACGATCCAGTAAGAATCATCGTAGAGGCAAGTGCTGCCGACAATACTTTCCTTATAAATAATCTCATCTGTTACTCCTCTGCTTCAAACTTATATCCCATTCCCCAGATAGTATGAATGTAGCTTCCACATTCACCAAGCTTGCTCCTTAACTTTTTGACATGGGTATCGATTGTCCTCGCGTCTCCGAAATAGTCATAATCCCAGACACTGTTAAGTATCTTCTCTCTCGAAAGTGCTATGCCCTTATTCCTGATGAAATAGGCAAGCAGCTCAAATTCCTTGACTGACAGGACGACCTTCTTTCCGTTTGCCGTAACAGTATGGGCGTTCTCATCAAGGACTATGCCTCCGGCCACCAGTGGCTTCGAGCCTGTGTCCCTGCTCCTCTCACCTGTATCGCGATTGATTAGAGCCTTTACCCTTGCTACAAGGACCTTTGGAGAAAAGGGCTTGCTGACAAACTCATCCGCTCCAGCTG
Source organism: Candidatus Weimeria sp. HCP3S3_B5 (assembly GCF_052064335.1). NCBI lineage: Bacteria > Bacillati > Bacillota > Clostridia > Lachnospirales > Lachnospiraceae > Candidatus Weimeria > Candidatus Weimeria sp. HCP3S3_B5. Next base: position 16,804 of record NZ_JBQHVU010000013.1, read on the forward strand.
TAAATCCCTCCAGAGCATCCTCCTCCTCGGACTTGGCTGTAAGCACTATAACCGGAACCTGGGATGATTCCCTAATCTTTTTAAGGGCTCCGTATCCATCGAGCTTTGGCATCATAACATCAAGTATGATAAGTGAAATATCCGGATTCAGCTCAAACTGCGCAAGAGCCTCCATACCGTCTGCTGCTTCAAGGACCTCAAAACCATCACGTTTCAGGTAATCCTTTATCAGCTTCCTCATCCTTGATTCATCGTCTGCTATAAGTATCTTATTCGCTGCCATTCTCTGTTCCCTCCTTAGAATCTTTAGCGCCATCTTCCTTTTCCATAAGCTCCTCTTCCCTCTTTCTGACCTGCTCCTCTCTTTTGGTAAGACTCTCGTCCCATCTTGCATAGTGGTCTACAAGCTTCTGCTTGTAATTCAGGATATCAGGACTGTCCCTTGTCGCTGTAAGCACAAACATAAAAACAAGGCAGGCCAGAAGAGCGATCGTAACTGTAATAAGAGTAAAGAACCTTCTCTTCCAGACCGGCTCCATTTGCTCTATATTCGCCTTTACCACCTCCGAGGAATCATATACCGGAATCGGAGGTATCTCTGAATTATCTACAGAATCATCTGCGATAAGCTTCTGCTGGACATATTTCAGAAAAGAATATCCCTCTGCTGTATCGAATACATCCTTATCTATAAGTCCCTTATATGCGATCAGAAGATGGGGACCATCCAACTTCGCCAGCTCACCCTTCAGATATGAAACGGCGTTCATCTCTTTTCTGGCCTTCTCGGAAATGACTTCATTTGAAAAGATAAAACCTGCAGCCTTAAGCTTTTCCTTATCCTCTGACATCATCCTTCTCCTTCATTATACATCAGAAACTATCATATCAATTCCTGTGTCTTTTTACAAGGCTTATTCAAAAAAGAACAGGCTCTTTCCCTTAAGCTGTGAAAGGAAAGAAGCCTGTTTTAAATAAATGTTATAGAAATCCTTCTGAACGATTACAGAGGATATGCCTTGTTTTTCTTGTCAGCCTTTGCAGGATCAACCTTGGTCTGCTGAGCCTCACGATACTTGAAGTACTCTGTAGCAACCTGAGGGAAAAGAGCATATGTAAGAACATCCTCATCCTGCTGCTTGTACTCAGACATCTCATTCTCGATATCCTTAAGCTGCGGCTTTAAAAGATCAGCCGGTCTGCAGGTGATAGTATCCTTAGCCTCATCTCCAAGGCACTTCTTAACGACGTCAGGGTTGAACGGCTCCTCGGTCTTTCCATACTTGCCAAGCAGAAGATCCTTGGACTGCTGTGTTACAACCTTGTATCTTTCACCCATAAGCACATTGAAAACGGCCTGAGTTCCGACAATCTGTGAGGAAGGAGTAACAAGAGGCGGATCTCCGAAATCCTTTCTTACTCTTGGTACCTCCTCGAGAACCTCCTGAAGCTTGTCCTCCTTATGCTGGTCTTTGAGCTGGCCGATAAGGTTTGAAAGCATTCCGCCAGGCACCTGATACATAAGAGTCTTTATGTTGACTCCGAGCACCTTGGTACTTAAGCGTCCGTTGTCAAGATACTTCTGTCTTATTGGTGCAAAATAATCTGAGATCTGTGAAAGAAGATTCAGATCAAGACCTGTATCATAGTCAGTGTCCTTGAAGGCCTCTACCATAACCTCTGTTGCCGGCTGTGATGTGCCAAGTGCAAATGGAGAAATGGCTGTATCGATTATATCACAGCCTGCCTCAACTGCCTTCATGCAGGTCATTGAGGCTACTCCTGAGGTATAGTGGTTATGAAGCTCGATTGGGATCGAAACTGCCTTCTTTAAAGCAGGGATAAGCTCCTCGGCCTGCTTTGGAACTAAAAGTCCTGACATATCCTTGATGCAGATAGAGTCAGCTCCGAGGTTCTCTGCCTCCTTGGCCTTCTTTACCCAGTAATCAGTCGTATATGGTTCACCAAGAGTAAAGGAAAGGGCGATCTGGGCATGTCCTCCCTCCTTCTTTGCAGCCTTTACAGCTGTCTCGAGGTTTCTCATATCATTTAAGCAGTCAAAGATACGGATGATATCAATTCCGTTTGCTATAGACTTCTGAACGAAATACTCTACGACATCATCAGCGTACGGCTTATAGCCCAGGATATTCTGTCCACGGAAAAGCATCTGAAGCTTTGTGTTCTTGAATCCTGCCCTGAGCTTTCTGAGACGCTCCCATGGATCCTCATGGAGGAAACGGAGGCAGGCATCAAATGTAGCTCCGCCCCAGCACTCTACTGCATTGTATCCGACCTTGTCCATTACAGGAACTATCGGAAGCATCTCCTCGGTTGTCATTCTTGTAGCGATAAGAGACTGATGCGCATCACGAAGCACGGTCTCTGTTATCTTTAATGGTTTCTTTGCCATGATCTAATTTCCTCCTTATACGCCAAAGATGGCCATGAACACACCTGCGGCAACTGCTGTTCCGATAACTCCTGCTACGTTAGGTCCCATAGCATGCATCAGAAGGAAGTTGGTAGGATCTGCCTCTGCACCGACCTTCTGTGATACACGGGCCGACATAGGAACCGCGGACACTCCGGCCGATCCGATAAGAGGATTGATCCTGCCGTGTGTGGCCTTGCACATGATCTTACCAACCACAATACCTGAAGCAGTAGCTACTGCGAAGGCTACAAGTCCTAAAACCACGATCTTAAGGGTTGAAGCATTAAGGAATGCCTCAGCTGAGGTAGATGCACCTACTGATGTACCCAGAAGGATGACTACTATATACATAAGGGCGTTGCTGGCTGTCTCTGTAAGCTGTCTTACAACTCCGCACTCCTTGAAGAGATTTCCAAGCATCAGCATTCCGACAAGCGGAGCTGTTGTAGGAAGGATAAGACATACTATAACGGTAACAACTATAGGGAAGAGAATCTTCTCAAGCTTACTTACCGGACGCAGAGTCTTCATATGGATCTTTCTCTCTTCCTCTGTCGTAAGAGCCTTCATTATAGGAGGCTGTATGATAGGCACGAGAGACATATACGAATATGCTGCTACTGCTATAGGTCCCATCAGAGCTGACTGTCCGAGCTTTCCTGCAAGGAAGATAGATGTAGGGCCATCTGCTCCTCCGATAATAGCTATAGCTGCTGCTGCCTTATCGGAGAATCCGAACAGGATGGCAAGAAGATATGCCATATAGATACCGAACTGTGCTGCAGCTCCTAAAAGGAATGAAATAGGGTTTGCGATCAGCGGAGAGAAGTCCGTCATCGCTCCGACTCCCATGAAGATAAGTGATGGAAGGATCGACCACTCATCGAGCTGGAAGAAATACCAGAGCAATCCACCGGTGCCGTTGCTGGTCTCCTGCGGACTTGCAATGATATCAGGATAAATATTTACCAGAAGCATTCCGAATGCGATAGGCACCAGAAGCAGAGGCTCGAAACCCTTTGCGATAGCCAGATAAAGGAATACACAGGCCACCAGTATCATTATGAAGTTTCCTACAGTAAGATTCGCAAATGCAGTCTGATGGAAAAGATTGCCCATCGTCTGTGCAATATAACTCATTTATGAATCCTCCTTAGAATCAGTCCTCATTCATTGTCGCAAGAAGAGCTCCTGTATCTACTGAGTCTCCTTCCTTACAGTCGATCGTTGCAACGGTTCCTGCCTTTGGAGCAACAACCGGTGTCTCCATCTTCATTACCTCAAGTACTACTACAGGGTCTCCAGCCTTTACCTTTGTGCCAGGTCCTGCTGCGATCTTGAATACCTTACCCTGAGCCCCTGCCTCGATACGGATGCTACCTGCAGCTCCGTTTGATACAGGACGTGCCTTTGGAGCCGGAGCGGCTGCTTTAGCAGCTGCCGGAGCACTGGCAGTTGAGCCGGTCTCTTCTACGGTTACGTCATATGCCTTGCCATTTACTGTAATGGTATAATTTTTCATGGTTTAATCCTCCGATCAATATCTTCTCTTGATGTTCCTGACTACGAATGAATCAGTAGAAGCTCCCGTTGATGCTGCTATTGCTGCGCTGATCACTGCAATAAGCTCTCCGTCATCCTCCTCTGGAACCACTTCTGCCACTGTCCTGGCTGCCTGTTGCTGCTGTCCGGCTGCCTCTTCCTTATTCTTATGCTTATTCTGAAGATAAGGAATTATGTTGAATGCATAGATTACCAGACTAATAAGTATCAGAACGCAGAATACGGTAACCATTCCCATTACCACATTAAGCGCCGCCTTACCCATGGTCTCACCTAAGCTGTAGATCTTTTCGAAGTTCATCGAGGAAACCTTCATATTGTAGGTCTGATATACAAAGATAAGTCTTGCATCCCTGTTCTGAAACTTGAGGACCTGTGTCGTCGTTATAGTCTTTCCTGACTTTGCAACTGTGAACTTTCCGAAGTTCTTGAATTCTCCGAGGCCCTTTTTATTCTCCTGCCAATTGGAGACAAGCTCCATGTACATCTTCGAGCTCTTGTCTTCCTCATTTGCCTGCGACTGCTGCTTATAGTATGAATAAGCCTGCTTTAAGTCAGAGCTGGACATGGAAAGGAGCTGCTTTGCCATACCCTGCTGGCTGGACTCAAGCTCCTTTACGGAATGACCGCCGTAGCTTGTAGCCGCCTTTCCACAGGAAGCCAGGAGACATACGCTAAGAACAAGCGCAAGTATTATACCTGTTTTTTTCTTCATCGGTTAATGCCTTTCCTGCTCTGTTATCTGGTTACATGCTTTCTGTATACTTCGTCAACCCTCTTTGTGAAAAGGACCTCATATGCATCGATCAGATACTTCCTTATGTCTGCTGCATTCACAAATCTGTCAACATATCCTCTTCTGGCTGCATTATCTGCTCCTGAAAGCTTGGTCTGGAATTCTTCTGTTGAGATTCCAGCAATCTTTGAGGCCTCTGAAGCCGGAAGGGATCCCATATCTGCATCGGTGAAAGCATAAACCACATCTGCGCCACTTGCATGTGTGCCCATGAGAAGAGCTGCTGATGTATATGCCTTTGCTATGACTGAAACCTTTGGAACGGTTGCAAGTGAATATGCATTGATAAACTCAGCTGCTGCAGATGAAAGAGCTGCCTCTGCATGAAGAGTTGTCATAAACCCTTCTGTCTTTACAAGAGAAAGAACAGGGATGTCAAATGCATCACAGAACTTTACAAAATCTGCTGCCTTCTTTAAGCACATAGGGCAGAGTCTGTATACTTCCTTGTCATCACATGTCCTGGCATTATTACCAAAGGCACCTACTGTCATTCCATCAAGCTTTATGAAGCCGCATGAAATCCCCGGTGCATATGCTGCCCTGACCTCGATGAACTGCTTGTTGTCAGAGATCTCTGTAAATACCTCTGCTGCATTCTTATATGCTGCTCCGACGATCTCGCTTGCTCTGTTTAGATCATCTGTGCATTCATCGATACAGCCTTCCTCGATATTGCTTCCAGGAAGAACTGGAACAAGGGTCCTTATGGCTGCTAATACATCGTCCTCACTTCCGGTACCGTCGATCCCGCCGCCTCTTGTGCTTCTGAAGGCATAGGTCGATACATCAGTATCCTTACCATCAGAGATGGTAGATGGTGAATTGAAGTAAACCTTAGCATCATCTGTCATATAGGTGAAATCCGCCAGCGAAAGCAGAGCTGAAAGCCCTCCGCCGCAGTTACCGAATACTGCCATGATCTGCGGGATAACACCGCTCGCCTCAGAAGCCTTAGTAAGAACGCTTCCTAATGCCTCGATCGCATCAAATGACTCTAAAAGCCTTATTCCTGTGCTGTCTAAGAGCCCTATCACCGGAGCTCCTACAGCTATAGCCTGTTCATAGATGCGAAGGATCTTCTTTGCATGCATCTCTCCGATAGATCCGCCAAGAACTGATGGTTCCTGAGCGAATACGAAGACGAGATTTCCGTCTATCGTTCCGTGTCCTGTCACAACACCATCGGAAGGTGTCTCCTCTGCTCCTGTGTTGAAATCCGTACTGCGGGCTGTAACCGATGCGCCAATTTCTACAAAGCTGTTTTCATCGACTAATCCCTGGATTCTCGAGGCAGCAGTAAGTGCTTTTTCCTCACTCATGTCTTAATTCCTCCAACGTCTGTTTATATTACCTCTGCGAAAAAATCGCAACTTCTCATATCTTAACCCAATTTCAACATATTATCAAGGATTAAATGCTAAAAAATCAGTTTAAGCTTACACATCCACATCATGTGATAATGCTTCCTGATCCGCCTCTTTCTTGAATTCCTCAATCTGCTCTCCTGTGAGCTCCGGAAGCGATGAAAGCGAATCAATACCAAAGACACGTAAAAACTCCTCTGTCGTGCCGAAAAGAATAGGACGTCCCGGCGCCTCCATCCTTCCGACCTCCTCGATCAGATCATATTCTATGAGCTTGTTTATGGCTCTGTCTGAATTTACTCCGCGGATCCTGGTTATGGCAGACCTTGTTACAGGCTGTCTGTATGCGATTATAGACAAGGTCTCAAGAAGGGTATTGGTAAGGACAGCCTTCTTGGGCTGCTTTGCAATCCTGATAAGAGATGGGTAGATATCCCTTGCCGTACACATCTGGAATGAATCCTCAAGCCTTACAAGCCTTATCCCTCTGTCATCATCCTCGTAATCCCTTGAAAGCTCCTCGGATGCAAGGATTATTTCCTCTCTTCCGACATCTAAGGCCTTTGCTGCCGTATCGACATTAAGACTTTTCCCAAGTGCGAAGTATATACCCTCAAGCTCCTTTTTTAACTCTCTGACATCCATTATGCTATCTGTGACTCCATCTCAATGTCTCCGAATATCTCCTCCTGCCTTGCCTTTATCTTTCCGGTCTTCATAAGCTCAAGCATTGCAAGAAAGGTTACTATGACCTCTGTCTTAGTCTCTGATGCCTTAAGGATATTCCGAAAAGAAAATCTCCTGTGTACCCTTGCAAAAGAGATAACCTCTCCTATCTTCTGATCCAGAGACACCTTTTCCTTCTTTATCGAGCCAAAGCGGCTCCTTATAGGATCTACCCGGTTCTTCTGTCTCTTAAGCACATCGTTGAAGACCTGGTTCAGCTTCTCCAGCGTAACACCTGAAAGCAGCTCTGCCGGATCAGTTTCAGGCTCATATTCCTTTACCTCATCCGGTATGGTAGGCTCCTTATATAAGACAAGTCCGGCCGATCCGGCCTGCTCTGCGAGCCTGAGCGCAAGCTCATGATAGGTCTTGTACTCAACAAGCTGCCTTACAAGCTCTTCCCTGGGATCCTCATCCTCCTCGTCCTCTTCTTCGCTTCTTTCCTCAGGAAGAAGCATCTTTGCCTTAATCGAAAGAAGTGTTGAAGCCATTACCAGAAACTCGCTTATGTTATCGAGATCCTCATAGTCGATCGAATCCAGATATTCCATGTACTGGTCTGTGATCTCTGCTATAGGGATATCATAGATGCTTACCTTGTTCTTGTCGATCAAATGGAGAAGAAGCTCAAGAGGCCCTGAAAATACAGGGAGCTTAACATCAAGTCCTGCTTCCATCATGCTCTCCCGGTGGATCCGAATCCGCCTCTTGATGTCTCTGACAGATGGTTGCATTCCATAAATTCTATCTGTGGCTGGTGCTTTATGATCCTGAACTGACAGACCCTGTCATTTACAGATACATGGGTATCCCTCATGGCAAGCACCGGAAGCATCAGCACGTCGTCATCCCCGCAGTAGCTCTCGTCCACAACGCCCACGCTGTTGGTCTGGATCAGGCCGAAATTCTTGTAGGTGGATGACCTTGGCGCTATAAGCATTTCATATCCGTCAGGAAGCATGACTGAAACTCCCAGATCTATAAGGGCGAAATCACCCTTCTTAAGATCGTAGTCCTTAGCTGCCCTTAGATCGATCCAGTCGCTTACTCCGTCTATATATCTAAGCTTTTCTATCTTGTCGGTATGATATTTTATCCTGATCTTCATATTCACTCTGCTTTCTTATCCCTGCACATCAGATCGCGGACTCCGCAGGCCACATCCTTGCCTCCGAACAGGACCTTATTGACCTCTGTTATGATAGGCATGGAGACCTTGTACTTCTTGCCGAGTGCCAGAGCAGCCTTTGCAGAATAGACTCCCTCGACAACCATATGGACCCTTTCCATAGCCTCCTGATATGAAGCCCCCTGTCCAATAAGCACTCCGGCCTGGTGATTTCTCGAATGCACCGATGAGCAGGTCACTATCAGGTCTCCTATACCGGCAAGTCCGTTAAGCGTATCCCTGTGTCCTCCCATGGCTACTGCGATCGCCGTTATCTCCCGTATACCTCTTGTGATAAGGGCTGCTCTGGCATTGTCTCCGTTTCCTACTCCATCGGACATTCCTGCTGCCAGTGCTATGACATTCTTTAGAGATGCTCCGACCTCTATGCCTACTACATCAGTACTTGTATATACCCTGAAGTTTTCATTCATGAAAATGTCCTGAACCTTCTCTGCAAGCCTCTGGTCGGTCGAGCCTGCAACAAGCACTGTAGGAAGATCCTTTATTACCTCCTCAGCATGGGAAGGACCAGAAAGAACCGATGTCACAGCACCCGGTATCTGATCCTCTATTATCTGGGTCTGTGTAAAAAGCGTATCCTCCTCTATTCCCTTTGATACAGAAACTATCCCTGTCTCCTTAGTATAAAATGGAGCAAGCTTTTCTGCTGTCGATCTTGTTGCAACAGATGGTACTGCAAAGACTATAAGATCAGATCCCAGAACAGCCTGCTGCATATCGCTTGAGAATTCTATGCTCTTATCGTAATAATAGCCCGGAATCTTTTCTATCCTTCTTTCGGAAGCAAGTATCCTTTTTACCTCATCCTCTGAATATGACCAGATCCGGACCCTGTGTCCGTTTTCGGTCAGCACATGGGAAAGAGCACTTCCCCAGCTTCCTGCTCCCAGTATAGTTATCTGAGCCATTTACCTGTCCTCCTTATTCCGGTGATGAAAAGAAAATTTATTCTCTGAATGATCCAGAAGCCTTTTTATATTGCTTCTGTGACGGACTATTGCAAGGATCCCGACCGCAAATGACAGGATCACTATCTCCGGTGCATCAGATACAGAAAAGATACTGTGTCCTGTCATTATGGCGATAGAAGCCATAAATGGAAAGGTCGCTGCACAGAGTATGGATCCGAGCGACACATACCGGGTAATGGAAACAGCCATTATAAATACGAGAAGCTGAGGGAGCACTATCACCGGATAGCTTACAATAAAAAGCCCCAGTGATGTAGCTATGCCCTTTCCTCCATGAAGCTTCATTGTCAGTGGAAAATCATGTCCTATAACTGCGCCAAATGCAGCATAGAAGGCATATACCGCACTAAGATCCGATCCCTTTGTCAGCTGTCCTATTATAAGAGCCGGTATCACTCCCTTCAGGCAGTCGAATACAAGGCAGAGAGCTCCAGGAAGATTTCCAAGAACACGCAGAGTATTTGTCGTTCCTATATTCCCGCTTCCCTGTCTGGTGATATCCACCTTTTTTGCCTTTCCCATAAGGTATCCGGATGGAATATTACCAAAAGCGTATCCGATAACAAAAGCAAGAAGTCTGTACATCACTCGCCCTCTTTTCGTTGTCTTACTATAAAGTGTATTGCTGTTCCTTCAAAGCCGAATGCATCCCTGATCCTGTTTTCCAGATATCTGAGATAGGTAAAATGCATAAGCTTCTTATCATTTACAAATATAACAAATGTCGGCGGCTTGACCGATACCTGGGTCGTATAAAAGATCTTAAGCCTTCTTCCCTTGTCAGTAGGCGGCTGCTGCATGGCAGTGGCCTCGGCTATGATCTCGTTTAAGACTCCGGTCTGGATCCTTAAGTTCTGGTTCTGTATCACCTGATCTATAAGCTGATAAAGCCTGCTTACCCTCTGTCCTGTCCTTGCGGAAATGAATTCAATCCTGGCATATGGAATAAATGAGAGGACCTGTCTGATCTTTTGCCTATGCTCCTTTACGGTATGGTCATCCTTTTCGATCGCGTCCCATTTATTTACAGCTATTATAATACCCTTTCCTCTGTCATGGGCTATGCCTGCTATCTTTGCATCCTGCTCTGTGACGCCCTCTGAGGCATCTATAACAAGGATCACGACATCAGCCTTTTCAACTGCTGCTACAGCCCGGATGATCGAGTATCTCTCCAGATCCTCCTTTACCTTGCTCTTTCTTCGTAGACCCGCAGTATCGACAAAGAGATATTCCTGTCCATGGAACCTTACCAGAGAATCAAGTGTATCCCTTGTAGTTCCAGCAATATCAGAGACTATTGCTCTTTCCTCACCTGTCAGACGGTTGATTAGCGATGACTTGCCGACGTTAGGCTTCCCTATTATCGCTATTCGCGGTATATCAGACCCGTCATCCTTATCGCTTCCCTTTGGGAAGTCTGCACATACAGCATCAAGCAGATCACCAAAGCCCAGATTTCCTGCTGCGGATACCGGATAAGGATCACCTATACCCAGATTATAGAACTCATATATATCGTTTCCCTGCTTCTTGAAATCATCTATCTTGTTCACACAAAGAACAACAGGCTTACCCGACCGGCGCAGTATATCGCACACCTTTCCGTCTGAATCGGTAAGACCGGTCTTTGCATCTACAACAAAGATGATAACATCAGCCGTATCTATTGCTATCCTTGCCTGATCGAGCATCCTTGAAAGAATTATATCGTTAGAATCAGGCTCTATGCCTCCTGTATCCACCAGCGTGAAATCGTGATCCAGCCAGGAGGCATCAGCATATATCCTGTCCCGTGTGACTCCAGGTGTGTCCTTTACTATTGAGATCCTCTCGCCTGCTATTGCATTAAACAGAGTGGACTTGCCGACATTCGGCCGCCCGACTATAGCTACTATTGGTTTTGCCATATTTCCTCACTTTATTTATTAAGAAGGGCAAAAAGCAGATCCTGCCCGCTTGATTTTACAACAGTGACCGGTACTTGTAAAGCTTGTGAAAGCTCCGAAACGGTCATATCATCCAAAAAGACTTCCTCATTGCTCCTTAGCATATTGACAGGGATAAGGAGTCTCTCGTTTACTCCGTGTTCCTTTAGCTGCTCAAGGAGATCCTTTCCGGTTATAAGTCCGGAAACCGTTATCTGCTCTCCGAAGAAGTGGTTTATTATGGTTACCACATCCACTTTTATTCTCGGATATTTTCTCATAAAGCCATAAGAAAGCTCCTTTAGAAACGGTGCGGCCAGTGCTCCAGTCGCAATCGTTACGCTTTTATGCCTTAAGGGATGTCTTCCTTCATTTGAGAGAGCCTCGTTAAACTCATCTATAAGAAGCCTCAGCATTCCGACTCCGTTTTCCAGCTGGCCGAAGCCATCGTATCTGTCCGAGTCAGGCAGCTTTCTTCCGGCCAGAAGATACCACTCATCTGACGGATATACAAAATGTTCATTGTATTTCTCATACATGAGGTCTGACGCCGCCTCTATCTGATCTATGACTGATCCTGCATCATCTCCTGTAAACGGATCCAGATGATAAAGTCCCTGACGAAATCTGGTAAGACCTACCGGCACCACAGAAAGCGACCTTACATATGGATAAAAGCCTGCCAGATCATTTATTGTACGATCAAGCTCAGCCCCGTCATTTATCCCCTTGCAGAGGACTATCTGTGTATTCATTGTAAGGCCTGCATCCGCTATCCTTTTTATGTCAGGCATTATATTTGCAGCGTTTTTGTTGGCAAGCATCCTGACTCTTAAGCTGGGGTTTGTAGTATGGACCGAAATATTTATTGGAGAAAGCCTGTAGTCTATTACCCGATCAAGCTCCTTTTCGCCCATATTTGTAAGCGTCACATAATTGCCTTGAAGAAAGGAAAGTCTTGTATCATCATCCTTGAAATACAGCGTCTCTCTCATTCCCGGAGGCATCTGGTCGATAAAGCAGAACATACAGTGGTTCTGGCAGGATCTGTAATCGTCTAAAAGGCCATTCTCAAAGGACAGTCCTATATCCGTATCCTCCTCACCCTTTTCTATATGGTACTTTTCCTCAGTCCCATCAGGATGGCGGATAAGGAGATCAAGGCTTAGGCTTTCCTCGTAATAATAATAGTCAAATATATCCTGCAGGGATCCGTCGCCTATCTCAAGCAGCATGTCACCCTTGCTTATACCGGCCTTATCCGCAGCCGATCCCGGTCTTACGTATGATATCTTATGTGTTTCTGTATTCAAAGGCATTTCTTATCAGTCTGATCTCACCCGGCAGTATACTTACCACATCAAAACGCACATTTGCACTTATCTGATGGAGTCCGAGATAGAAAAGAGCACTCCTTATTATCTTTCTCTGCTTGTCAGCCGTCACACTCTCCTCCGGATAGCCGCATCGCAGGGAGCTCCTGTACTTGACCTCTATAAAGCAGATCGTATCCGATTCCTCTGCTATTATATCGATCTCTCCCTGTCTGCATCTGAAATTGCTTTCCATGACCCTGTAGCCTTCCTTTTCAAGAAAACTCCTTGCCTGTGCTTCCGTATCCTCCCCTACCTTTCTCCTGTTCATAAATGTCCTCCCCTTTTCTTAGGTCTATCTGAGCTTTGATCTGAGTCTGTCCATCTTGTCAACAAAGACAAGGATCTCTGCAACCACCTCATAGAGCTGTGGCGGTATAGCATCCCCTATCTGGAGGGAGGATAAGGTCTTAGCCAGGGCAGAATCCTTATAGAATGGCACATCTGCCGCCTTTGCCTCTTCTATTATCCTTTCGGCTACCTCTCCCTTCCCTGTCGCTATTATCTTAGGGGCCTCGTCTCCTGCCTCGTATGAAAGCGCTACCGCTGTTTTTTTGTCCTGATCCTTCTCTTCCATTATCATGCCCTCACGTCAAACGAATATCTGAGTATCTGTTTTCCATTTATCCTTGAGGATCTTACTCCCTGCTTAAGGAAATCATCCAGAAAGTCTCTTTTAGGCTCTGATCCGCTCACCGACAGGCTGCAGCTGTATCCCATCGATTCAAGCCTTTCCTTAAGCAGGTCTATATTATTCTCGATCAGGCTGTATGAGATACGGTCAGACAGAGAAAATTTCGTATCCAGCTTTTTTCCAAGAAGCCTGACCGAGATATCCGTAGAACCCAGATTCTCCAGATCGAAATGGAGAAAGGCGCTTACCGGCTCATCCGGATCCCACTTTTTCTTTCGCTTGTCCGAATATATATACAGCTCTCCTGTAGCATTTGCTCCTGAAAGCTTTAGCGGTATCTGTATATAATTATATACCGTATTCACCTCTTTTACAAAGGCAGCATTTCCCCTTGCCCCCTCAGATGCCTGAGTCAGTCTCTGCCCTGCTTCCTCAGGCAGCCTTGTCTGGGCCGCTCTGGCCACCTCCTCCATATCCTTTTCTATCCTGTCAAAAAGCCTGCTGACTTCTGCCTTGTCAGCCACCCTGTCAGGGCTTAGCGCATATCTGTCAGAAATGATCCCTTTTATCAGCTCGCTGACACCTCCTGACCTTAGGTGACCTGCAGTAAAACTGCTGCCCCTTGAATCAAAGAGCCATTTAACAGCAAGAAATACATCCTTTGTCAATGCCTTTGGATCAAGTCCCCCCTTACTGTCAAAGAGACCAGGAAAGGTCTCTCTCATAGTCCGATCAGATGCCAGAAAGTCCGAAAGTCTCTTGAAATCAGATGGAGTCATAGTATTTCCTACTGCCCCCTCCGGATAGTCAGACCTGTTCATATCAATATGGCTCTCTACCGCAGCAGGCGCCTTTTCCTCCCCCTTTAGATCGGCTACCGATACCGGCTCATTAAAGCCTTCATCTGTAAGCGGATCATTATTTACCACGGGCTCTTTAGCAAGGATTCCTTCTGAAAGCGACCTGTCTCCATCCAGATAGATATCTGTAATGATATCTGCTATTCCATCAAACAATCCAGGCTCCTCTGCTATTATCTGGCAGGCACTGTCGGAGAGAGCTGAAATAGAATCACTTATTAGCTCTCCTCCCTCGCGGACATTTTTTACCATTGAAAGCATGGTCTTATCAGCCGGCAGTCCCAGACTTTTAAGGACTACTGCAGTCCTTGGATCTGCCGATGGGACTGAAAAGACCAGATGGCTCATCTCCTGTATGCTTTTTGAGTCTATAGGGAGATGATTCTTTATCATCTCATCAACCATAGCTATAGTCTGATCCGTTACCGGAAGGGAGGCGCTCTTAAGTGCATCGCTTATTATTGGGTTTCCCAATGAGGCTCCAACTGATACAGGCTTTATCGATATCTCCTGACCGTCATTTTTCATTACCTGAAAGAATACGGATTCCCCTATCGAGAGATCTAAATCCGCAAGAAGTCTTGCCGTGATATTCTGCCCGCTTGAGAGCCCAAGAAGCACAGTAGACCCCTTGATGCTGTTTACTGTACCTTCAAAAACAGTCCCTGCCTTAATAGCACTAAGTGCACCTGTCAGCTGCTCGACGCCCTGAGGCTTTGTAGCCTGACTGCTGTTATTATTCACACTGCTGTAATACTGGTTAATGAGATTCTTTATTTCCATAGGATCACCTCACAACAGTAATTCCATACTTGCCAAGGAAATCATCCGCCAGGTCGAATGGATCAGGCAGATCCATCCTCCTCTCCTCTGCCATAAGCCTCCCTTCTTCTATTCTCTTTGAAAGAAAGCTTCTCCTGTATATAGGAAGTATGCCATATTTTTCCACCAGCTCATAATGCTCCCTTGTCGGATATCCCTTGTGCTTTATGAACCTGTACTCCGGGATAAGCCTGTCATAATACTCCATAATATGATCCCTTGTCACCTTGGCAAGGATCGATGCGGCTGCAATACAGGCTACCTTGGCGTCTCCCTTTACTATGGATTCCTGCTCTATATCAAGTCCAGATATATGGACTGCATCATTTATCAGATAATCCGGCTTCCGGCTCATTGAACTTATTGAGCGCTTCATGGCAAGATAGGTCGCATTCAGTATATTTATACTGTCTATCTCCTCTGGAGTCGCAAGTCCTACTCCTGCACTTATGGCCCCGCTTATTATAAGCGGGAATATCTCCTCTCTTCGTCTTGCTGTGACCTTCTTGGAATCATTCAGATAAGGAACAAAGAAATCATCCGGAAGAATCACACATGAGGCCACGACAGGGCCTGCAAGAGGACCTCTGCCTGCTTCATCTACTCCGCCTACAAGAAGGATTCCCTTATCATGCAGCTGTCTTTCTCTTGTAAGAAGTTCAAAAACCCTTTTTCTCTCTTCTGCCTCTTTTTCTTCAGTCATCTTACCTTCCCGAACCTGTCAAAGGGAAAGAACCTGAATACCCCTTTCCCTATTATCTGACTGGCCCCTACCATACCTATATCAGCAAATCTGCTGTCCTCACTATGATTTCTGTTGTCTCCCAGCACGAAATACTGGCCTCTCTTAAGTCTTATTCCATATGCAGCCTGTCCTGGATCTGTTATCCTTCCTCTGCCATATTTATCTGAAAGCCTCTTTCCGTTGATAAATATATATCCCTGATCGCTTATCTCTACAGTCTCCCCCGGCAGCCCTATCACTCTTTTGATATAGTAGGACCCGCTGACCCTTTTGTCTGTGAATACTACTATATCAAAACGCTTGGGCGGACTTTTTAAATAGGCAGCTCTATATATCAGCAGATTATCTCTGTCAGATAAGGCCGGCTCCATGGAGCTTCCTCTTACAACTGTCCTCTGTACAAGGAAATGTGTGATCATAAAGCCGGCTGACAGAATGGCGATCACAATAAGCAGATATTTAAATAACCTTATAGCACCATCTCTTTTCATTCCGGTCTCTCCAGAGATAATTTACCAAGCCTTCCGCTCCTTAAATCATCGAGAAATAGTCCGGCTGCCCTTCTTATATCGAGTCTTCCCTCAGCAAGAAGAAGGTTCTTCTCCTCTGCTATAGCATCGAGAAGATCCTTGTCATCAAGCTCCTCTGAGATATGGTATACAGATGAGAGCCTGCCCGGATATTCCTCGGTAAGTATATGATAGAGGACAAGAGCAAGCTCCTCTCTCTCAAATACATTATCGGCTATAGCGCCGAAAAGAGCAAGATGCTCACCAGTTCTATGATCTGAGAACTTGGGCCAGAGTATACCTGGTGTATCCAATAGATCAAGTCCCTTATTCACATGGATCCACTGCTTGCCCTTGGTCACTCCGGGCTTATCCCCGGTCTTTGCACTCTTTCTTCCGGAAAGGGAATTGGTAAGAGTAGACTTACCCACGTTAGGTATACCTGCCACAAGCGCTCTTACCGGACGATTCTTTATACCACGTCTTAGGTCTCTTTGCCTTTTTTCAGCAGTGACCTCTGCTACCTTATCCGTGATCCTTTTTATATTCCTTCTGTCCCTGCTGTCAACAGCTAGGGCCGAAAGACCTTTTTTTTCAAAAAAGCTTATCCATTCCTTTGTCAGAGCATCATCAGCAAGGTCAGCCTTGTTTAGGATGATAAGATGGGACTTCCCATTTGTAAGCTCCTTTATCTCCGGATTCCTGCTCGATGCTGCGATTCGGGCGTCAAGGATCTCGATAACAAGATCTATCAGCTTTATATCTTCTTTTATCTGCCGGATGGCCCTTGTCATATGCCCCGGATACCACTGAATGTTCATCAGTCCACCACTCCGAAATCCCTGAAGGAGGCATCAAGCCATATCTTGCCTCTGATCTGACTCTTCAGGATATTGCCTACACTGGTATATCTGCTGTCTTCACTTACATCCCTGTTGTCTCCTAGAAGGAAATATTCATCCCCTCCAAGAGTGAACTCAGAGGAAGCAAGTCCTGAATCCTTTATGGTAGTAGTCTGGGCCGGGGCCTGATATACCTTGTCATCAACATAGACTACGCCATTTTTGATAAGGACCTTCTGCCCGGGCACCGCTATCACCCTTTTTACAGAGTATCTCCCTGAGAGATCTCCCGGAGAAGAAAAGGCTACCACATCGCCCTGCTTGGGGTCCTTTATCCTATAGATCACCTTGTCTATGAGAAGCCTGTCTGAAACCTTGATCTGGGGCTCCATAGATTCCTCTGTCATTACTACCTGCATACAGAATGCCCTGACAATGAGATAGGCTAAAAGGACCACTGCTCCTGTTTCAAGCATAAGGATGATTATTTTTCTGATGTTCTTTACGTCCGGCCGCTTTCTACGTCTCCTGAAATCTAGAGATTTGCTGGTAGGAAGCTTGCCTGCAAAAGCTTTTTTATTTGGAATGACTTTCATTATAAATGACCTATTCTAAAAAAAGGTGGTCAGACGGCCACCTTTAACAAATGCATATTGATATCGGAAGATATCATAGAATAAGGACTCAGATAGTCTCCTTAACCTTGGCTCTCTTACCAACTCTGTCGCGAAGATAATTAAGCTTTGCTCTGCGAACCTTACCTCTTCTTACTACCTCAACCTTCTCAACGTTAGGGCTGTGGATAGGGAAGGTCTTCTCAACGCCTACTCCGCTTGAAATCTTTCTTACTGTAAAGGTCTCACGGTTTGAGCCACCCTGCTTCTTAAGAACTGTTCCCTCGAAGATCTGGATACGCTCCTTATTACCTTCCTTTATCTTGTTTGAGACACGAACAGTATCTCCAACATTAAACTCAGGGATCTCTGTCTTCTTCTGTTCGTCTTCGATCTTTCCAATGATCTCTTTTGCGTTCATTATTTTTCCTCCTGCTGTTTTAGCAGCAACTATGATAGTTTATCACAATTTTCTTCTGGTTTCAATAGCTTCCTCTTGAGCCTGTTTGAAAGGGATCGCTTAAGTCCCGGCAGAGCTCTTCTGAACATATCAGGCCGTAAATTTCTGGTCCTTTCTATGCTCTTTTCAAGCCTCCATTCCTCTATCAGTCTGTGATTTCCTGAAAGAAGAATCTCAGGTACTCTTTCGCCATTCCATTCCTGTGGTCTTGTGTACTGGGGATATTCGAGAAGATCATTCTCAAAGCTCTCGCTCCCGGCCGATTCCTGATTCCCAAGGACTCCGGGAATAAGCCTTGAAATACAGTCCACAAGAACACAGGCCGCAAGCTCTCCGCCTGTAAGCACATAGTCTCCGATCGAGATATAGTCTGTAACTATCCTGTCGAGCACTCTCTGGTCGATCCCCTCGTAATGCCCGCATAGAAGGATCATCTGATCCTCAGTCGATAGTTCCTTCGCCTTAGTCTGTGAAAAGGTCTGACCCTTTGGTGAAAGCGCTATGACCGGGCAGTCCGGACCGGTCTTGTCAAGGATGTACCTATAGCAGTCATATACTGGATCTGCCTCTATGACCATACCGGCTCCACCGCCGAATGGATAATCATCGACCCTGCCATTCTTATCCTTTGAGAAATCGCGGATATTGACACAACAGAGCTCAAGACGGCCATCATCCATAGCCCGTCCTGTGATGCTGTTATGAAGAGTACTCTCTACCATCTCAGGGAAAAGAGTCATCACATAAACTCTCATCACAGATCCTCCAGTCCCGGAAGCAGATGGACCTTCATTCTTCCCTCCGCAGGAAGGACCATAAGGATACAGGACTTTATGGCCGGTATCAGCAGGCTCTTCCCATCCTGACCGGTTACCTGATAGACATCGTTGGCGCCTGTAGAAATGACATCCGTACATTTGCCTAAGAGTCTGTCATACTCATCATAGACGCTTAGTCCTATTATATCTCCTATGAAGTATTCACCCTTGTCAAGAGGTATGGCGTGCTCTCTGTCTATAAGG
This sequence comes from Candidatus Weimeria sp. HCP3S3_B5, assembly GCF_052064335.1. NCBI lineage: Bacteria > Bacillati > Bacillota > Clostridia > Lachnospirales > Lachnospiraceae > Candidatus Weimeria > Candidatus Weimeria sp. HCP3S3_B5. The sequence continues at coordinate 35,665 of NZ_JBQHVU010000013.1, forward strand.
ATCTCTGCATTACGGAGCGTATAGGCCCTGTCCATATCAGTAACATCTGAAAAGCCAAGGATTACCTGGTTCTTGAAATACTTCACTGAGCTTACAGAATGCTTCTCACGCCTGCCGTCAGGATAAGAAAGGATAACCTCCTCTGTATCGTCAAACCTTCTTATGTCATCAGTTGTCGGACGGACCTTGACCTCTCCATGGACTCCATGGGTGGATGATATCACGCCGATCCTCAGATAATTATCCTTCACTTGTCCTCTATATCCACATAGACCTTTTTATCAGTCTCTGTTGCAGCTGCCTTTACTACTGTTCTTATGGCTTTAGCTATCCTTCCCTGCTTCCCAATGACTTTACCCATATCGGAAGGCGCTACAGAAAGCACAAGCCTTACCACATTATCCTCATCTGTCTCCTTTACACAGACAGAACCGGGATCATCAACAAGGGCTTTTGCTATTACCTCAACTAATTCCTTCATATACGATCTCCCATGAAGCAGGTATTATTTCTCGATTCCGGCGTTCTTGAAAAGTCTTGAAACTGTTGCTGTTGGCTGAGCACCGTTAGCAAGCCACTTCTTGGCAAGATCAGCATCGATATTTACTGCTGCCGGCTCCTGATTCGGATCATAGGTTCCGATCTGCTCGATGAAGCGTCCATCTCTTGGAGAAGATGATTCTGCAGCAATGATTCTGTAGAAAGGAGTCTTCTTCTTACCAATTCTTGTGAGTCTTAACTTTACCATTTTGTTCCTCCATTTTCTGGTTAAATATATAGTTTAAGGCGCGTGATCATGCGTCTATAACCCGTATCAGATCTTGAAAGGCATCTTTCCTAATCCTAAATGACGTCTGCCCTTCATAAGCCCCGGCATCTTTTTCATAAGCTTTGCCGATTCATTGAACTGCTTTATGAAACGATTCACCTCAGCTATATCAAGTCCTGCTCCCCTTGCTATCCTGTTCTTTCTCTGGACAGTAATGAGCTTGGGGTTTTCTCTCTCCTCAGGTGTCATCGACATGATGATGGCCTCTGTATGAGCAAGCTTCTTGTCATCTATAGCATCTTTCACCTGATCCATCTGACTTGATGAAAGTCCCATGCCAGGGATCATACCAAGCAGGCTTCCTATACCACCCATCTTTTTCATCTGTGACATGGATGCGAGATAGTCGTTGAAATCGAAGCTTCCCTTCTTGAAGGCCTTCTGGCTCAGCTTCTTTGCTTCCTCCTGATCGAAGGAATCCTGAGCCTTCTCGATAAGGGTAAGCATATCTCCCATACCAAGGATACGGCTTGCCATCCTGTCAGGATGAAATGCCTCAAGATCAGACAGCTTCTCACCCATTCCGACATACAGGATAGGCTTTCCAGTGACTGCCCTGATAGAAAGAGCAGCACCTCCTCTGGTATCTCCATCGAGCTTTGTCAGTATGACTCCGTCGATACCTATCTGATCATTAAACGAACTGGCGACATTGACAGCATCCTGTCCTGTCATCGCATCGACTACCAGGATAGTCTGGTGAACCTCAACCGCTTCCTTGATATCGCACAGTTCCTTCATCATATCATCATCCACATGAAGACGTCCTGCTGTATCAAGTATCACGACATTCTGATTATTGGACCGGGCATGGGAAATGGCCGCCTTTGCTATATCTACAGGTGAATTATCACTTCCCATTGAGAATACAGGCACGTCCTGCTTCTCTCCGTTTACCTTCAGCTGATCTATGGCTGCAGGCCTGTATACATCACAGGCAACCAGCAGGGGACGCTTGCCCTTCAGCTTCATCTTTCCTGCAAGCTTGGCTGTCGTCGTAGTCTTACCAGCTCCCTGAAGTCCGCACATCATAATGACTGTTATGGCCTGTCCCGGCTGATAGCTTATCTCTGTTATCTCAGATCCCATCAGGGATGTGAGCTCCTCATCCACTATCTTGATAACGGTCTGGGCAGGATTAAGGCCTCCTAAGACCTCATCTCCGACACAGCGTTCCTTGACCTTATTGATGAATCCCTTTACTACCTTGAAGTTTACATCGGCCTCAAGTAGAGCAAGCTTCACCTCCCTCAAGGCATTGGTGACGTCCTTCTCAGAAAGACGGCCCTTGCCTCTTAAGCCTCTGAATACATTCTGAAGTTTCTCGCTAAGACTGTCAAAAGCCATAAATAATCCTCAAATAGCGTTATTGCAAAAGCTTTAGTATCTCTCCCGCCTTGCTGTGGCAGGTGTCAATATCAGTTGATGAAACTATATCATCTGCAAGTGTCCTGACTCTTCTGTGAAGAGAAAGAAGCCCGAGCCTTTTCTCATAATCCAGCAGATTTCTTGTAGCTCTGTGGATAGTCTCACTGATTCCCTGCCTTGTCATATCAAACTCCTCTGACATCTCAGAAAGTGACAGATCCTCATAGGCATAGGCCCTGTAAATATCCTTTTGCTTTTCTGAAAGGAGATCGCCGTAGAAATCAAAGAGCAATCCATCCCGAACCTTTTCTTCCATAACGGAAAGTATTATACTATCTATTGTCTACGGTGTCAAGCTTTTTTGTTGACAGCTTGAATAAGTTAAAAAAATAGGTTAGAATATGAATCATTCATGTATATTTACGCAAACAAAGAGGCATGGTGACTAACGAATGGCTAAAGACCCAGAAGCAGATACAGATCTGAAATATTCAATGCTGATCGACAGGATCAGATCGGATTTCTCAATGGATTTCCTGCGCGAGGAAATAAGGCTCTATTCTGCTCTCTCGAGCAAGCCTATGCTAACTCTGGGAGAAAGCTATCTCCTTATCTGCCTGGCAAACAGGCTTCAGGATATGAGAGCCATAAAGCTTATCAGTCGTATAAGGGATCAGTTGTCCCTCCCCCAGATCCAGCTTGCCAGATACATAGAATGCCGGAGCGCAAGGGAGAGAATGGATGAGGCTCTCTGCCGGATCTCAAAGGGTCTTCTTCCCTCCGAGCTCTATCTCGGCCTTAAGGATGATCTGGGGCTTGACTGTCTGCACTATGCCATAATCCTCGAGGAAAAGGAACTGGCCACGACCCTTATGTCGATGAAATACTGGGGAAAGGGCGAACCGGTCTCGTCTGTAGGTGCCTGCAACGCCTTTTACAGCTATTTCTTTCTGGCTTCGATACATTTTACCGATACTATATTCCTAAAGCAGGTATTTCTTGAGACATCAAGCAGTGCGAGTGCCTGCGTAGCGGTATCCAGACGTATAAGGAGTCTTACTGATATAGCTTCGTCCCGGCTAATACATGTCAACAGCCGGATCTCTATGAATACGGACCTTAAGGAAGCGGCCTTTCATAAGGGGGATACAGAGGAATTCCTACGGCTTGAGGCCTGTCTGGATGATCTGCTTGAGGAAAAGCATGACCTGATCCTTGAGTCTGAGTATCTGGACAGATGGAAAAAACAGAACTACAGAGACATCAATGATATCTTCTCTGCCTCCCTTGCCGATGCAAAAAGAGAGGCCAGTGCCTTAAAATCCGGCAGACATCCATTAGCTCCCTTCCTTTTCAGAATCTTAGGAAGCCCTGATGATTTCCTCTCATATCATGCAAGGCCTGCGGAGGATTCATATCTTATAAGCTACAGGCATCTCAGCTTCCTTGGTGAGTATATATGCGACAGGTCTCTCTCCTGCATAAGCTTCAGGGAAATAGCTGATGGTGAGAAAAGAGAACGCTTCCGTATTTTCTCCGGATCTGACAAGCTATATAAAAACCCCTGGCTTGAAAGCTCATCCGAAAAAAAGGAAAACAAAAAGGAAAATACATCCGAAAAGAGCACTGATAACAGGGAAAACGATATCAGGATACGCTTCTTCTCAAAGGATGCCATATATGACAGGAATATACTGAGGAAGGAATACCATATACTGATAAAGCAGTATCATCCTGATGAAACCGGCAGAGATGAAAGCGGGATTATACTGCGTGAAATAATAGAAGAAAAAAACATGATCCTGGGTCTTAAAAAACGCTGATATGATCATATCAGCGTTTTAATAGTCTGATAATCATATCCCCTGCCCATAAGAAACCTAATTATCCTGGCCTTGTCCTGCTGACTGGCAGTATCCTTGTCATAGTGCTTCTTCGAAAGCAATAGCTTTATCTTATCCTCCTCGGGAATAAGCTCCGCCTCGGACAGACATTCCTCTATAAGCTCTCTTGCTACTCCCTTCCTCAGAAGATCATTAAAAAGACGTCTCCTGCTCTTCTTCTCCTGATTGAAATATATATAATTCTCAGTATAACGGCGGTCATCAATATATCCATATGAAGCAGCATATTCTGCTGCCAGAGCAGCTACATCCGGCGGGTATCCGCCAGATATCAGCTTGTCAGTGACATCAGCCATTGTACGGTCCTGCTTCTCGAGAAGATGCAGGACCCTTTTCTTTGCTCTGGGGAGCAGGATAGTATCCTTTATCTGCTGATAGTAATCCTCATCTATGAAGGCAGAAGTCCTTAGCTCTGGATGCTTCACAAGCTCACCTGCATAAAGTACAAACGATTCCCTTGTATCAAGAGTAATCCTTCTCCTGCTCTTCGAGGAAGGAAGGGGCTCGATGCTTATTATCTGCATTCTCCTATGCCCTTTCCATTACGAGTCTGCCCCTGCGTCCTTATCTGTATCCTCCGGGGAAGTGGCCGCCGACTGTGCTCCTTCGTCATCAAGGCCGTAATGCGCTCTGATCTGATGCTCGACAGTGCTTTCTATATCAGGATGATCCGAAAGAAAAGCCTTGGCATTCTCTCTTCCCTGACCTATCTTCTCTCCCTTATAGGAGTACCAGGCGCCGGACTTATTTATGATATCGAGATCAGAGGCCAGATCGAGTATATCTCCCTCCTTTGATATGCCCTTTCCGAACATGATGTCAAACTCTGCTTCCTTGAACGGAGGAGCGACCTTGTTCTTTACTACCTTGACTCTGGTCCTGTTTCCGATCACCTCTCCCTGCTGCTTGAGTGCCTCTATACGACGTACATCGAGCCTGACTGATGCATAGAACTTAAGAGCTCTTCCTCCTGTCGTAGTCTCAGGGTTCCCGAACATCACGCCTATCTTCTCACGAAGCTGATTGATAAAGATCACTATGCAGTTGCTCCGGCTTATGGCTGAGGTCAGCTTGCGGAGTGCCTGGGACATAAGTCTGGCCTGCAGACCCACATGGGAATCTCCCATATCGCCCTCTATCTCTGCCTTAGGAACCAGGGCTGCAACAGAGTCTACTACTATGATATCAACCGCTCCGCTCCTGACCATGGTCTCTGTGATCTCAAGAGCCTGCTCTCCACTGTCCGGCTGTGAAATATACAGATTGTCTATATCAACTCCAATGCTTCTGGCATAGACCGGATCTAGCGCATGCTCTGCATCGACAAATCCGGCTATACCGCCCCTCTTCTGTGTTTCTGCGACGCAATGCAGGGCAAGCGTCGTCTTACCTGAGGACTCAGGTCCGTAGATCTCTATGATCCTTCCCTTAGGAAGACCACCCTGTCCTAGTGCTATATCAAGACTTATCGAGCCTGTCGGTATGGTCTCCACCTTCATCTGTGAGGAGCTGTCGCCAAGTCTCATGATAGAACCTCTGCCGTACTGCTTCTCGATCTGTGATATTGCGGCATCAAGTGCCTTCAGCTTCTCATCCTTCTTGTCATCCTTTGCCATGTCTGTACTCCGTTTCGAAAAAATGTTTGTGATTTAATAATAGAACATATTGTCGTTTATGTCAAGTGTCAATGTCATTATATCATTGATGAAAAAACCACGGCAATCGATCCGCCGCGGTTTTAATGATCATTTAATAAAATTCATGGCCTGTTTATCTTTGTAAACAGATATTAACAGATCAGTATTCGATATCCTCCGCTCCAAACTCGGCCAGTTCAAGTCCCTTGTTTCTCTCCTCGACCATGCCAATGCTCCATTCATTTACGAACAGAAGCAAAGGTCTGCCCTTTAAGTCCTTGACCTTCTTCATATCGGAGGTTCCGTTTATAGAATCCATATCGTAATCCTTGTTCTCGACCCAGCGGACATACTCATATGGGAGATTCTCCATAATGATATCTACCTTGTATTCATTCTCCAGACGGAACTTCAGCACATCGAACTGCAGCATTCCCACTACTCCGACTATTATCTCCTCCATTCCGCTATCGTACTCCTGGAATATCTGGATGGCTCCCTCCTGGGCTATCTGCATTATGCCCTTTGTAAACTGCTTCCGCTTCATCGTATCCACCTGACGGACACGGCAGAAATGCTCCGGTGCAAAGGTCGGTATACCATCAAATCTGAAATGGTCCTTAGAGGTCGTAATGGTATCACCTATAGAATATATACCCGGATCAAAGATACCGATTATATCTCCGGCATAGGCCTCCTCTATCATCTTTCTTGATGAAGCCATCATCTGCTGGGGCTGCGACAGACGGACGTCCTTGCCCTCCTGGACATGGAAGGCAGTCATACCTGCTGTAAATTTCCCGGAGCAGATCCTCATGAAGGCTATCCTGTCACGGTGAGCCTTGTTCATATTTGCCTGAATCTTGAATACAAAGGCAGAAAACTCAGGGCTGTAGGGATCTATGATACCGTGATCGCTCTTTCTAGGAAGCGGTGGGGTCGTCATCTGAAGGAAATGCGAAAGGAAGGTCTCAACTCCAAAATTGGTAAGAGCCGATCCGAAGAAGACCGGAGTAAGCTCTCCCCGACTCACCTTTTCCTGATCAAAGGCTGCCCCGGCTCCGTCGAGAAGCTCCATCTCATCCATAAGGGCATCCCGTCTGTCCTCACCGATCGCAGCTACAAGCTTCTCATCATCGATCGGATAGTCCTTCTCCTCTCCCTCCTTAGTCCCTTTCATGGTATCTGAAAAGGTAAGGACCTTTCTGGTATTCCTGTCATAGACACCCTTGAATTCCTTACCGCTTCCAATAGGCCAGTTTATAGGACAGGTCGCAATGCCAAGCTCATTTTCAATATCATCCATGAGCTCAAATGTATCCATGGCATCACGGTCCATTTTATTTATAAATGTAAAAATAGGTATATGACGCATCACGCATACTTTGAACAGTTTGCGTGTCTGAGGCTCGACCCCCTTCGCACCGTCGATAACCATGACAGCTGAATCAGCTGCCATCAGTGTTCGGTATGTATCCTCTGAGAAGTCCTGATGTCCAGGTGTATCAAGGATATTGATACACATACCCTGATATTCAAACTGCAGCACAGAGCTTGTAACAGAGATACCACGCTGCTTTTCTATTTCCATCCAGTCTGAAACTGCATGTCTGGCTGTCGCCTTTCCCTTTACAGATCCAGCCTCATTTATCTGTCCGCCATACAGGAGAAATTTCTCTGTAAGCGTTGTTTTTCCTGCATCAGGGTGAGAGATTATTGCAAATGTCCGTCTCTTTGTGATCTCATCCTTATATGTTCCCACTTGATCCTCCAGTAAATAGTCTATGATTCCAAAACTATATTATTATATTGGAAATCATTGGCAAGGTCAAGTACCCTTCCTGTCTCTATCTCTACGACCTTTGGACGCATAGGATAATCCGGATTATTTGCCACGACCTTGGCCAGAAGACCGTTTGAAAGCTTTACCACACTGTCCACCGGATAGAGTATCACGCTTTTGGAGAAGCATTCCAAGGCTTTGAAATCCAGATCATCTCCCATGGCAAGTATCATCTCCATTGCCTCACGCTGACTGAACGGTTCCTTGTATGGCCGCTTTGTCACAAGTGCATCATAGATATCCGCCACAGCGATTATCTTTGGATAAAGGCCTATCTTATCCCCGTGTACTCCCATAGGATAGCCCTTCCCGGATATCTTTTCATGATGCTGCAGCACTCCTAATAGGACATCAGGAGAGAATTCATGCTTTTCCTTTAAGATATTGTATCCAAGAAGAGAATGCGACTTCATTATCTCAAACTCCTGATCGGTAAGCCTGGCCGGCTTGTTAAGGATCTCGTTCGGGATCTCTGACTTTCCCATATCATGTAAGAGCCCTGCCACAAGAAGCTCATGGAGCTGTTTGCGGTCAAGCCCGTATTTCTGTCCGATTATGGCGGAGATGGTAGCCACATCGACAGAATGTCTGAATGTATACTCATCATTTGTCTTTATAGTGCGCACATCTATAGCGATCGAGCTGTTTGATAAGATACATCTTGAAAGATCATCGGCAATACTATTCGTGGTCCTTGTGAAATCCTTGCTCTTATTGTCGTTGAACAGATATGCAACGCCCTGCCCGACTCTTTGCTTTACATCATTTGATATGCTTACCTTTGCCGGATCATCCTTATGATATTTTTCGATGACCTTCTTTGTGGCCTCTGGAATATTGATCTGCTCTTCTATCTCATCAGGGACGCCCTCATAGATATAGATACCCATTATCCCCCTCTGCTGGAGATATTCTATCTGGATATCATCAAGATAGGCTCCTTTCTTTATCATTGCCCTTCCCGTACGGTCAATGATAGTCTGATCGATCTTGTCTCCAGGGTGAACAGTCCTTGTGCTTACAAATCTTCTCCTGCCCATAAACATCCACTCCCTGTTTACTTTTACTTTGATCTTCCTCCATTGGCAAGAAGATCCATTTTCATTTCATAATACCTCGGGCTCATATCCACATAATGTCTGTGCGGGTTCTCGAATCTCTGCTCCTCAGGCCATATCTCGCCATCGAGCTGGTCTCTTACAAGCTTTTGTATATTCCTGACCGAAGGAAGCTTTTGTACAAGCTCTCCTCCCTTTATAACAGGCTTCTGGAGAAGCTTGCCGCTGCAGTCACTAAATTCCCTGACCTTCCACGGCTCAAGAGGATCGACAAACCTGTAAGGCTTGGTAAGATCGACATCCTCGCCTGATTCTGTAATAAGATCTGCAATTGCGTGCCCCTGCCTGTCATAGATACGGTAGACGTCCTTGAGCCCAGGATTGGTAATCTTCTCAACAGAGTCAGAAATCTTGATCCTGGGTGCAAAGCTTCCATTCTCATCTACTGCGCAGAGCTTGAATACCGCCCCGAAGACAGGCTCTGACCGGCTTGTTATAAGTCTTTCTCCTACGCCGAACGAATCCACTGCTCCGCCCTGGTCAAGGATCGACTTGATCGTATATTCATCAAGACTGTTGCTTATCACTATCTTAGCATCGGTAAAGCCAGCCTGATCAAGCATCTCTCTTGATCTGCGGGTAAGATATGCCAGATCTCCGGAATCAATCCTGATACCGTAATTTCTGCTTTTTATTCCCTTATCCCTCATTTCTGCAAAAACCCTTATTGCGTCAGGAACTCCCTGCTTTAGAACATCATAGGTATCAACAAGCAGGATACAGTTATCAGGATAGATAGAAGCAAACTTCCTGAAGGCTGTAAACTCATCCTGATAGAACATGATGAAGCTGTGGGCCATTGTCCCGCCCACCGGAACACCGAAATACTCTCCGGCAGAAACTGTGGCCGTCCCCTTTACTCCTCCGATAAAAGCTGCTCTTGCTCCATAGATCGCAGCGTCATTATTATGGGCTCTTCTGGCTCCGAAATCAGAGACATCCCTGCCCCTGGCTGAACGCACTATCCTCTGTGCCTTTGTCGCTATAAGGCTCTGATGATTGACCTGGGCCAGGATCTCAGTTTCGACAAGCTGTGCCTCTACAAGCGGAGCTACAACAGTAATCACAGGCTCTCCCGGATACATGATGGTCCCCTCAGGAAAGGCATAGAGATCTCCGCTGAAGCAAAAATCTGAAAGATAGTCAAGAAAGGACGGATCAAACTGTCCAAGGCTCCTCAGATATTCTATATCCTCCTTCTCGAAATGCATTCCCAGCAGATACTCTGCTATCTGCTCAAGGCCGGCAAAGATGGAGAAGCCCCCTCCATCAGGATTTCTCCGAAAAAACACATCAAAGGCAACCCTCGTGTCCTGATTTTCCGAAAGGAAATATCCATTAGCCATTGTAAGCTCGTAGAGATCCATCATCATGGAAATATTACGTCTGTCATATATATTCATAACAAATCCTCTTATATCAGCTCTGCTCCCTGTATTTGTCCATCATGGAGTTAAAGAGCACTGCTGTCCCCGGCGGCGTATAAGTTATGGCGTTTGCTCCGGCGTCTACTGTCTTTTTGATATTCTCTGGAGTATTCCCTCCGCTTGCTATTATAGGCACGTCAGGGAAATCACTGCGGATCCTTGCTACAACCTCGGGCGTGTCTGCAGCACAGGCCACATTAAGGATAGACGCCCCGGCCTCAAGCCTTGCCTTTATATCTGTATTTATGCTTGTAACAGTGATCACTACAGGTATATCAACAGCCTTTGAGACAGCAAGAAGGTTTACATTCTTTACAGGGGAATTAAGCACTATCCCCATGGCTCCGCTTGATTCCATGTCCTTTGCAAGTCCTATGGTCCTTATTCCGTGAGTCGTTCCGCCTCCGACTCCGGCGAAGACAGGTATATATGAATACTTGATCACTGCATCTCCTATAGCCGTCTGAGGAGTAAAGGGATATACTGCAAAGACAGCGTCAGCATTGCAGTTCCTGATTATAGCCAGATCCGTCGTAAATACCAGTGTCTTTATCCTTCTGCCAAAGATTACTATTCCCGATGCCTTCCTTGCCTCCTCCGGAACGGATACTATATTGTGCCTGAGCCTGGTCTCTATCACAGGTCTTTTCTTTTCTTCTGCCATTTTCCCACCTTTTATAAATATTATTTCTTCAGGGCCTCAAATACATTTATCTGGGCCGCAATTTTCTTTAGCTGATCGAGATTCGATTTCATATAGAACTTAAGGGCTGCAAGCTCCTCATCGCTGAAACCGCGGTTTTTTGTGATCCTGCAGTCAGGTATCACTCCCTCTGCATAACGGTCCTTGTCAGAAAATGTCACATAGGCATATTTATTGCGTCCTGACATGTCTGTGCAGACCGAAGATACTGTCATTCTGATCGAATCTTCCATTTATATTCTCCAAACATTAAAAAGGAGCCATATGTTTCAATAGCATATATTTTACATCAAAGAAGGGTAAAAATAAAGAAAAAGAATAAAAAAAGCACCCCTTCCCTGTCTGCACAGGGAGGGGCGCCGCGATAGATCAGCCTATTACATCATTGGCTGCTGAGGTCCTGGCTGAGCCGGAGCCGGTTCTTTAATATCAGCAACTGCAGACTCTGTTGTAAGGAGTGTGCTTGCAACTGAGCATGCCTGCTCAAGAGCAGTACGTGTAACCTTTACAGGATCGATGATTCCGTTCTCGACCATCTTTACATACTTCTCATTGTAAGCATCAAAGCCCTCGCCGTCCTTTGAGTTCTTGACATTGTTGATGATGACTGAGCCCTCAAGTCCAGCATTGTCAGCTATATAGAAGAGAGGTGCATCAAGCGCCTTTAATACGACATTTGCTCCTGTCTTCTCATCACCGCTGAGGCTCTCAGCAAGATTCTCGACATCCTTCTCAGCATGGATATAAGCGCTTCCGCCTCCTGCAATGATTCCTTCTTCGACTGCTGCTCTTGTAGCGTTTACAGCGTCTTCCATCCTGTACTTGGCTTCCTTCATCTCTGTCTCAGAAGCAGCGCCGACACGGATGACAGCTACTCCACCAGCGAGCTTTGCGAGACGCTCCTGAAGCTTTTCCTTATCAAAGTCAGATGTAGTCTCCTCTATCTGCTGCTTGATCTGTGCTACACGGGCATCGATGGCCTGCTTGTCGCCACAGCCATCAACGATAGTTGTGTTCTCCTTGGTGATCTTGGCGCTCTTTGCACGACCGAGCTGTTCGATAGTAGCGTCCTTAAGCTCGAGGCCTACATCAGAGGTGATGACCTGGCCGCCTGTAAGGATAGCTATATCCTGAAGCATTTCCTTTCTTCTGTCGCCATATCCAGGAGCCTTTACTGCTACTACATTGAAGGTTCCACGAAGCTTGTTAAGGATAAGGGTCGTAAGAGCCTCACCCTCTACATCCTCTGCAATGATCAGAAGCTTTGCGCCGTTCTGTACGATCTGCTCGAGAAGAGGAAGGATATCCTGGATATTCGAGATCTTCTTGTCTGTGATAAGGATATATGGATCATCAAGAGTAGCTTCCATCTTCTCTGTATCTGTAACCATGTATGAGGAAATATACCCCTTGTCGAACTGCATTCCTTCAACGAGGTCAAGCTCTGTCTGCATGGTCTTTGATTCCTCGATAGTGATTACGCCATCGTTTGAAACCTTCTCCATTGCATCAGCAACGAGCTGTCCTACCTCCTCGTTTCCAGCTGAGATAGCTGCAACCTTTGCGATCTGCTCCTTGCCTGATACCTTGTCAGACATCTTCTTAAGAGATTCAACAGCGCAGTCACAGGCCTTCTTCATTCCCTTACGGAGAACGATAGGATTGGCACCTGCTGCAAGGTTCTTCATGCCTTCCTTGATCATTGCCTGAGCAAGTACTGTAGCTGTAGTAGTGCCATCACCGGCGACATCATTGGTCTTTGTAGCGACCTCCTTTACAAGCTGGGCGCCCATGTTCTCGAACTCATCCTCGAGCTCTATGTCCTTTGCGATAGTAACACCATCGTTCGTGATAGTAGGAGCTCCGTAGCTCTTATCAAGGACTACGTTTCTTCCCTTAGGTCCAAGGGTCACACGAACTGTATCAGCAAGCTTGTCAACACCAGCCTGAAGCGCCTGTCTTGCGTCAGCGCCGAATTTAATATCTTTTGCCATGACTTAAATACTTCCTTTCGTTAGATCACTCAACAATAGCAAGGATGTCATCCTGCTTTACAATAATATACTCTTCATCATCAAGCTTGACATTTGTCCCGGCATACTTGCTGTAGACAACCTTCTGTCCGGCCTTGACCTGCATGGTAACGTCCTTGGTTCCAGGGCCTACTGCGATAACCTCGGCCTCCTGCGGCTTCTCCTTGGCACTGTCTGCAAGGATGATGCCTGACTTGGTCTTCTCCTCAGCCTCTAACTGCTTCAAAACTACCCGGTCTGATAACGGATTAAGTTTCATGATGAAATACCTCCTTGTTCGATGATATTTTTCTTAATCTGTTAGCACTCATTTTGGAGGAGTGCTAACCAACTGTCTATATAATAGTTTTTTGTCTGTATGTTATCAAATCGAAAAATCGCATATTATTCTCGATTTTCCTCTGAAGATCAGAAGTATACTCTTGTATACTCCGTTTTTCTTAAACTTGTAAAAATAAACCTATTCCAAAGGCCACAGCTGTCTGAACAGCCGCTTTCCGGTTTCGGTCCTGAATATCTTCTCGAAAACATTCTCCCTTGTCCTCTGATCTGTGTCATCCTCATACATATTTACGAGGAAATCAGCCTCAACAAGGATCTGGTAATCAATCCCGTCTATATTATTATATGTATGATGATGTCCTACAAGATATGAGACCCTGTTCACAAGCTCACTCTCAAACCCCATATCGCTAAGTAGCTTTGCGGCAAGTGGCGCTCCCAGCTTTTCCTGGACAGATCCGGCTGTCGTATGAAAGCTTTGCTCTGCCTTATGGATTCCTATATCATGGACTATTGCAGCTATCTCTGTTATCTCTCTTAGCCTTAGTGGCAGATGCTCCTTTACAGCCATCATATGGGCGTAATAATAGACCTTTGTAAAATGCGTAAGCCTCTTCGGATCTCCGGCATCAAAGTCGGCCATAGCCATATATACATCCTCGATAGCAGGACGGGTCCTGACCTCGTCACCTTCCTCGGACAAATAATCATAGACTCCGCTGTCCGGGACACAATAAGCTATATAAGGTCTCTGTCTTCTCGACCGGTTTGCCTCTCCTGTATCTATATCACATAGCAGAAGCTCCTCGCCAGGTCCGGCCTCCTTTATCACATTTCCATCAGGCCCTACTATAATACTGTCTCCGGCAAATACCAGGCCGTCCTCATCCCCGGTCCTGTTCGCCATGGCTATAAAGACATTGTTCTGATATGCCTCTGCTATGATCTCTGACCTGAAAACAGAAAGAGGCTCATCTGAAAGATTTGCTGCCGGTATCAGGATAAGAGATGCACCGGCTAAGGCACATGCTCTTATGCTCTCAGGAATATGCCTGTCAAAGCAGATAACTATCCCTATATTGCCAAATGGCGTAGGGAAAACCCTGTATGGCTCCCTTGCCGGATGATAGTAGTCGCCCTCATAGAAATTCTCTGCAGTAAAGATATGATGCATATCGCAGCTGCCCTGAAGTCTGCCTGTCTTTGTAAACAGATAGGATCTGTCAAAAAGCCTGCCATCCTCTTCCTTTACATAGAAATTAGGGCAGAGATAGATATTATTATCTCCGGCAGCCCCGGCAAATCTCCCGATCACAGGATCGTCTGTCCCGACAGAAAAGGCCTCAGGAGAAATCCCCATACCAAGAAGCATCTTAGCCGGATACCTGGGAAAAAAAGGAGTCAGGGTAAGCTCAGGATAAAGAAGCAGATCCGCTCCTGCCCTTGCAGCCTGTCCGGCTAACCTTATGGCCACATCCTCATTTACCCTTTTATCAATATCCATCTCCATCTGAGCAATGGCTATCTTCATTTCTTCTTACCCTCTGCTTTCTCTATGAATTTCTGGTCATTTACTATAAATCTCTCGTGAGTCCCCTCTCCTATAAGACCTGTCTCGTCATAGGCCTCCCAGGAAAAGGTAAGCTTCCTCCGATCGATTGCAGTAAGCCTTGTCTTTGCAGTCACCTTCATACCAAGCGGTGTGGCACTAACATGAGAAAGTGTCATAGCCGTCCCTACAGTAGACTCTCCATTTGAAAGCTCCGGCGCAACAGAGGTCCATGCTGCCTTTTCGACCAGTGAAACCATAGCCGGCGTCGCAAAGACAGGAAGCGTCCCGCTCCCGACACATGCAGCAGTATTTTCATCAGTTACAAGGGCCTCTGCCTGACCTGTGATTCCTTCTTTTATCATGTATATCTCCTTTCATCTGCTACTATAATAATAAAAAATCAGGGGCTATGCAAGAAGGGGCACTTATGTTAACTTTATGTAAAATCAATATAAAACAGTTGCAAGCAATTCCCAAATAATATAAACTCTTAATGTAATTTTTGTGTGAAATCTATGTAAAGAGAGGAAACATGAACATCATTATCTTACTTAAACTGATCGGCGGTCTTGTGCTTTTCCTTTATGGAATCGATTACCTGGGCGTATCGCTAAAGAAGGTCTCGGGCGGGAAGCTTGAGAAGATCTTAGAAAGCCTGACCAACAACAAATGGAAGGCAGCTCTCCTTGGAGCTCTGGTGACCGCAGTGATCCAGTCCTCCGGTGCTACTATCGTGATGTGTGTCGGATTCGTAAATTCAGGCATCATGAGCCTTGAGCAGTCTGTCGGAGTGATCCTTGGAGCAAATATAGGAACCACAATCACAGCCTGGCTCCTGTCGCTTTCGGGCATCAAGAGCGATATGCTCCTGCTCCAGCTCTTCAAGCCCGAAAACTTCGCACCTGTTATCGGTCTTATAGGACTTATAATGGTAATGGGCTCCAAAAAGGAAAAGAAGAAAAATGTAGGAGCCATCCTTCTTTCATTCGCGATCCTTCTTATAGGAATGAGCTCAATGTCAAGCGCGGTTTCTCCTCTCGCAGAGGACAAGGCCTTTACAAGCGTCCTTACAATGTTCTCTAATCCATTCCTGGGACTTCTCGTAGGACTGGGCATGACAGCTATCCTTCAGTCATCATCAGCCTCGATCGGTATCCTTCAGGCTCTTTCCACATCAGGAACCGTCACCTTTGCGACAGCCATTCCTATTATAATGGGTGAGAATATAGGATCTGCCATCACAGGAATCATCTCATCTGTCGGTGCAGGAAGGAATGCCAAGCGCGCAGCATGGATGCAGATGTTCTACTGTATTATAAAGACCACGACCTTCATGACCATCTTCTATATACTAAATGCGCTAATTCATTTTGATTTCATGACAAAGCTGGCCTCACCTGTGACTATAGCCGTCTTCCATTCAGTATTCAATATTGCCGCGGTCATGCTTATGCTTCCATTCTGTGAGATCTTAGTAAAGATTGTAAAGAAAGTCTTCCCTATCACAGAAGCGGAGAAGAAGGAAGCCGAGACGATGCATACCTTTACTATACTTGATGATCGTTTCCTTTCCTCGCCTGCCTTTGCCCTTAGCCAGTCGAAGACAGTTCTTATCGAGATGATGAACCACAGCAACGATGCTATGAAATATGCCATAGATCTGATCTATGACTACGACGAGAAGAAGGCCCTTGAGGTCGAGCGTCTCGAGAAGCTGGTTGATGAATATGAGGATCATCTGAACACCTATCTGTCCAGGGTCGCCTCCGGTTCACTTTCAGATACAGACGGACATACCTTAGCCTCCCTGCTCCATTCGACTAATGACTTCGAGAGGATAAGCGACCATGCCCTTAATATCATGCAGTCAGTTCAGATCATGAACGAGGACAATACTGTATTCTCCGAGGGAGCCATAAAGGAGCTTCATATCTTTACAGATGCCGTCGAGGAGATACTTGGTATCACAAGAGGTGCGCTTGCTGGCGATGATATAGAGATGGCAAAGCGTATCGATCCGCTCGAGGATACTATAGATTCTATAGACATGGAGATAAAGGAGCATCATGTGAAGCGTCTCCAGTCGGGAGAATGTACTGTCGAGCAGGGAATCTTCCTCTCGGATATCACTACCGACTTAGAAAGAGTCGCTGATCACTGCTCCAATATAGCAGCCTACATTATCTCCGCCTCTGACAATACATTTGATGTGCACGAATTCTCACAGAGGGAAAGAGAAGCGAGAAATGAAAGCTTCAGGCTTATAGAGGACGGATATCAGGCCAAATACGAGCTCCCTGAATATGTGCCTCAGCCAAAGAAGACTACTGATCAAAAGAAAGCTGAAAAGAAGGATAAGAAAAAGAAAAAGAAGAATAAATAAAAAAGCCGCGGCTTAGCCGCGGCTTTTCTTTATCTTGCTATAAAGCTCTCCCAGTCATTTATTATAGAATCATCATCGAAGTAATTGATCCTCATTTTCTCCTGCATCTGATGCAGTGTATCATTAGTGATCGAGACCGCCTTTTGTGTACCCTCCTTAAGGATATCGTAGACATCAGGTATCCTCTTCTCCCATTCATGTCTTCTTTCTCTTATGGGATCAAGCACCCTGTTTAGTACCTTTATAAGAAACTTCTTGCAGTCCATATCGCCCAGACCGCCTCTCGTATAGTGGTCCTTAAGCTCATCGAGATTCTGATAGTCCGGCCAGAAGTCCATGAAATCATCGTCTGTCGCGAAGGCATCAAGATAGGTGAATACGCAGTTGCCCTCAAGATGTCCAGGATCATCCTTTCTCAGATGCTTTGGATCAGTGTACATGCTCTTTACCTTTTTCTCAAGAGTCTCTTTATCATCAGCGAGATAGATGGCATTGCCCAGTGACTTGCTCATCTTTGCCTTTCCATCTATTCCCGGAAGCCTCATGGCAGCCCTGTTGTCAGGAAGCATGATCTCCGGCTCGACTAATACCTCGCCATAGGTCATATTGAATCTCCTGACTATCTCCCTGGCCTGCTCTATCATCGGTTCCTGATCCTCTCCTACCGGCACACAGTTTGCCTTGAAGGCCGTGATATCCGCTGTCTGTGATACAGGATAGGTGAAGAATCCGGCAGGTATTCCCTCACTGCCCGGCTTGTCGAAGCCTCTTAAGGTGATCTCATTCTTTATGGTAGGGTTCCTTGATAATCTCTCTGTGGTCACCATGTTCATGAAATAGAATGTCATTGCATGGAGAGCCGGAATCTGTGACTGGACACAGATGGTCGATATATCAGGATCTATACCGACTGAGAGATAGTCAAGAGCGACCTCTATCATATTGTCTCTTATCTTCTGAGGGTTCTTAGCATTGTCTGTAAGAGCCTGGTCATCGGCTATAAGGATATTTATCCCGTCAAACCTGCCGCTGTTCTGAAGCTCCACTCTTCTTCTCAGTGAGCCTGTGAAATGTCCGAGATGGAGCTTTCCAGTAGGCCTGTCGCCTGTTAAGATGATATTTTCTTTCTTTTCCAAAACCAAATCCTCCAATCAAACCTTCTTAAGTATCAGGGCTGACATAGGCTTAGATACTATCCTTTCACTCTCTATATGAGGAGTCTCATCCTGCCAGTAGCTGGAGCAATCCGTATCGGCAAGAAGCTTCCATTTCCCCGCAGGAAGAGAGAGCTTTCTGTTGTATTCAGATCCGTTGTATACAAAGAGCAGATGTCCCGACGAATCCTTTGCCTGTACGAAGACAAGTCCCTCAGGAAGGCCATCCTCATCTCCTGCCCAGATCATGAAATCATCCTTTACACCACTGTCCTTTCTGCAAAGGATAGGAAGTCTTTTCCTTAGAGCTATAAGCCCCTTATAGTAATCTATCAGATCCTTGTGAGCATATAGCTGATCCCAGTGTATGGCATTTTCCTCTATAGCGGCATTATAGGAATTCTCATCGCCATTCTTGGTCCTTGCTCCCTCCTCACCGAGGAAGAAGAACGGACGGCCTGGTGTCATAAGATATATGGCAGCTGCAAGCCTGTTCTCAGAAAGTCTCTTTTCTTCGGAATCTCCGACCGGATGAAGGCCATTTACCCGTGAGAGCTTATCCCACAGGGTCAGATTGTCATGACAGGATACGAAGGTTATGCTCTGAGAAGGATTCGAGATTATACCGTCTCCACCCAGACATGACATGATTCCCTTCTTTAGGGCCTGATGGTCCCTGGTACCCTCGACAAAGCCAGGATCATCAGGCTCGAATGCCTTGCCTGTTATGGCATCGCGAAGATTATCGTTGAAATATCCTATCGAGGTATCAAGCCTTGTGAAATGATCCTTATCAGACATCACGACATCGCCTGACGGATATGTCTTCATATTCCAGGCCTCGCCATAGACTATCTTTTCATCCTTGCCGAATTCCTCGTCGAGATTTCTCTTGATATCGTTCATAAGGCCTGTGTCGAGAAGGCTCATTATATCGAAGCGGAAGCCATCCAGATGATACTCCCTGGCCCAGTAGGTGACACAGTCTGTAATGAACTTATGAGTCATAGGCATCTCTGTGGCCACATCGTTGCCGCAGAAGGATCCCTCGGAGAGGCTTCCGTCATCCTTAAGCCTGTAATGGTACCATGGAGCCGTCCTCTGCAGAGGTGTATCAATACCATAGGTATGGTTGAAAACGACATCCATTATGACTCTGAATCCGGCCTTGTGAAGGGCCATCACGGCTTCCTTGAGCTCTCTTACCCTTACCTCGCCCCTGTAAGGATCGCTTGATAAGCCTCCCTCCGGAGAAAAATAGTTTCTCGGATCATAGCCCCAGTTGTACGGCTCACCATTTTCGCTTCCCTTCAGATGGTTGGCAAAGGCAGCCGCCTCATCAACACTGGCATAGTCATAGATTGGCAGAAGCTGAATGTGTGTAACTCCAAGCTCCTTAAGATATGTAAGTCCTGTCGGCTTATCTCCAAGAGATGTATGCTGGCTTGTAAAGGCAAGGAACCTTCCTCTCTGCTCCTCAGGGAAGCCTCCTGACTTATCCCAGGAGAAGTCCTTTACATGGGTCTCGCAGATCACTGTCTCAGGAGTCTTAGCCGGAGGTCTGTCCTCTGTCCAGCCGTCAGGATCCGTTGTAGAAAGGTCAAGTATCTGGCCCCTCTGCCCATTTACTCCGCAGGAGACAGCATAAGGATCGACAGTGACTACTGTTCCGTCTTCATGCTTTATCAGATAATCATAGTATTTTCCTGATAGATTCTTCTTGCTGTTTATGGAAAAGACTCCGTTCTTTCCATAGATCATATTGTAATCGGATGAAGGGCAATCATCCTCTGTACCGTCCTCCTCCTTAGAGCCATGCTCAAACAGCCTCAAATGCACTTCCTGGGCCATTGGACTCCAGAGGGCGAAATGAGTTCCCTCCTCATCTACCCAGGCTCCGAGCCGGCCGGAATAATCATATTTTGAAGAGAAGGAACTGCTTGTATAGAATTCCTTCCACTCAAGTGGTGTTCGACTCATCTAAACTTCCTTTATAAAAAAACAGGGACGCATGGGCGTCCCATAAATACTCTTATAATTCTGTCAGTCTCTGCTTTATCCGGTCAAGGACCTTAGCCGGAACTGTATCATCACGGTACAGGTCCGAAAAACAGCTCTCTGAATCCATCAGTGCTGTCACATCAAGCCATCCACCGTTACGGAATTCCTCATCAAATACTCCAAAAACCTGTCTGTCAGACAGAAGCTTCTTCAGAGGAATATCATCATACTGCATCTAATCGATCTCCCATCAGACTCTCTTCAGATACTCTCCTGTACGGGTATCGATCTGAAGCTTATCCCCTGTATTTACAAAAAGAGGAACCTGGATCTCAGCGCCTGTCTCTAATGTAGCCGGCTTTGTAGCTCCGGTTGCAGTATTGCCCTTAAGGCCTGGCTCAGTATCAGTAACCTCAAGCTCAACAAAAAGAGGAGGCTCAACTGCGAATACATCTCCATTATGTGAGCAGATCTTTACCATTTCGTTTTCTTTTACGAACTTTAAAGAATCTCCGATCTCCTCCTTAGGAAGAGAGATCTGATCATATGACTCAGTATCCATGAAATAGTAAAGATCGCCATCATTATACAGATACTGCATATCTCTTCTATCGATATGTGCCTGCGGAAATTTCTCTGTCGGACGGAAAGTGGTCTCTACTACTCCTCCGTTCTTAATATCCTTAAGCTTGGTGCGGACGAATGCTGCGCCCTTTCCTGGCTTAACATGCTGGAACTCGAGTATCTGATAAACTCCGTTATCATACTCGATCGTGATGCCGTTTTTGAAATCGCCGGCTGTTACCATATCTGAACCTCCTTGATTCTTTTCAAAATTTACTAAAATATTTTACACGATTGCACCTCTAAATGCAAGCGCTTGTTATTTCTCTTTCATCATTTTCTTCAGCTCGTCCATAAATGAGTTCACATCCTTGAACTGTCTGTAGACTGAAGCGAACCTGACATAGGCCACAGGATCTACATTCACAAGCTTGTCCATGACTATCTCCCCGATCACTGAGCTAGGAATCTCGTGTTCTTCTCTTGCAAAGATATCCTTCTCGACCTCGTTTACTATCTTAGTTATCTCCATTGCAGAAACAGGTCTCTTATGACAAGCTACAAGTATACCCTTCTCGATCTTTCTCCTGTCATACTGTTCGCGCCCCATGTCCCTCTTTATCACTATAAGAGGAATGGTCTCCACCTTCTCATATGTCGTGAAACGCTTATTACAGTCGTCACAGTGTCTCCGGCGCCTTATGGATGTATTGTCATCAGCCGGTCTTGAATCAATGACTCTGGTATTGTCAGAGCCGCAGTACGGACATTTCATTTCGTCTTTCCTTTCATAGTATCAGACATTGAATCTGAACAGGATCACATCGCCATCTTGTACCACATACTCTTTCCCTTCTGTACGGATAAGTCCCTTTTCTCTTGCCTGCTGCATGGATCCGCAGCTCATCAGATCATCATAGGATACCGTCTCTGCACAGATAAATCCTCTCTCGAAGTCTGAATGGATCTTGCCTGCTGCCTGAGGAGCCTTGGTCCCCTTAGTGATGGTCCAGGCCCTGGTCTCATCCTCTCCTGTAGTAAGGAAGGATATGAGGCCTAAAAGTGAATATGAGGCCTTTATAAGCTTATCAAGTCCTGATTCCTTAAGTCCCAGGTCTGCAAGAAACTCCTTTTTCTCCTCCGGATCATCAAGCTCAGAGATCTCCTGCTCTATCTCGGCACTTACTACGAATACCTCCGATCCGTCCTCCTTTGCTGACTCCCTTACAGCCCCTACATACTGATTCGATGCCCCGTCGTCTGACAGATCATCCTCTGCGACATTGGCCGCATAGATCACAGGCTTTGCGGTCAGCAGATTATAGCCCTTAAGCAGGGCCTCCTCATCCTCATTATCACAGGCAAATGCCTTGGCCATCCTTCCTTCCTCAAGGAAAGGCTTAAGTCTCTCGATAAGAGCGACCTCAGGACGCAGGCTCTTATCCATTGCTGACTGCTTCTTTATCTTGGCATAGCGGCGGTCTAAGACCTCCATATCCGAAAACAGCAGCTCCAGGTTAATAGTCTCTATATCCCTTTTAGGATCTATATTACCATCTACATGGACTATATTTGAATCATCAAAGCATCTCACAACATGGATTATGGCGTCGCATTCCCTTATATTGGCAAGAAACTGATTTCCCAGTCCCTCACCCTTGCTGGCTCCCTTTACGAGTCCGGCAATATCTACGAATTCTATCACAGCCGGGATTTTCTTCTTGCTGTGGTTCATCTCGGTAAGCCTTTCAATACGCTCATCCGGGACATTTACGACTCCTACATTCGGGTCGATCGTAGCAAATGGATAATTAGCTGCGAGTGCGCCGGCCTTGGTCAGCGAGTTGAAAAGAGTACTTTTCCCGACATTGGGAAGTCCGACGATTCCTAGTTTCATTTCTTCTTATATCTCCTTAAAAATCCTTATATTTACGGGCTTTGCGCGATGTGCCATTCATCTTTCTAATATCTTAACCCCTCACAATCTCCACCATCCCCAGATAATCTGCCTTCCTTGTGATAAGCATCTCCGACAGAAGAGAGAGATCCTTCTTTCTGCTGGTGCCGTCGGCTACAGCCAGTATCACACTCTTTTCAGGCGTGATGGACCTGAGCATATTATCCGGCTTACCATCCTGGGTAGATCTCAGGGAGAGATGTATGCCTCTTTCTGAGGCAGCATGCGCTAGTGTATCTATGACCGGAGTGCTCTCAGCAGAAAATCCTACTGTCCAAAGCTCTGCCTCGCTTATCTGATCGCGTGAGGAATTCATCATTGCCATGGTAAGTATCCGCTCAGTCATATCGTCTATGTCAGCCTCATTTTTGTAGAGAGCCTTCATCAAAAATCTGTCGCAGAAAAGGAAGCTGCCCCTTTTTTTCGCTGCATCAAGCAGGGTTCCCAGATGAGAGATAGCACAGCTTGTGGCTATAGACGAGCATCTGCTACCCATCATCCCAAAAATGGCAAGAGCGAATACATAGAGCAAAACGCCCAGTAAAAAACCAATGGCAAAAAACTTCTCAGAGAAAGAAGGAACCTGTATACGCACTGCCTTGCCTTCCTCCTTGGAGGAATCGTCATTTTCCTTTCCTGACTCCTCCTTTTCCTTCTTATGTCTCTCTGATGACTCCTTTAGTCTGGTAGAGGTGGTCTTATCATAGAGGTTATTCTCACGCAGAAGCTTTTCAAAAAGCGTCTTCTGCTCATCGGAAAAAGCGTCCGTAGCAGTCTGGTAGGCAGACTTCAGGTTATTAAGGCTGGATGTGTAGTTCGTCTGAGTAGTCTGCATATCCAGATCAGAAACCGTATTTGTATCGGCACTTACCCTTTTTATAGAGCCTGATGACGTACCAAGATCCTTCGTATCATATGAAGAGATCAAATCCTCTATCGAATTTTCGATGGTGGAGGCATCGGCCTTCGCTGGCAGATAAAAGGTGACCTTCATCATGTCCGTAGACGGAACAGCATCATTTGTTTTCCTCTCCGACTTCGCATCACTTACATCGATAAGCTCACGGATATACTTAGGACTGGTATTTAGTCCAGAGGCCTTCTGGATCCTTTTTACAGCCTTATCCGACAAAAGCATCTCTTTATAGAGTGTAAGCAGGTCTGAGGCGTCAGAGCCTTTGTCCGCCCTGATAAAGTAGAGAAGCGACAGCTGCTTCAGGTTCATAGGATCAAGATTCATATAGTAGGAGTCAGCCAAATAAGCACTCTGTGACTCTATCTGCTTTTTCTGTGAAACAGCCAGCTGGACAGCATCCTGATCGTCCACGCTCAGATGGCTGTGCTCTATGATATCATCGCTAAAGGTCTCGGTCCGTGAGAGCCTGAGTGCTGTGCGGTAGGCGACAATATCCTTTCGGTACTTTATACCACCGGCTGCAAATCCCAGTATCAGGGCAAAAACAAGGATCGCCCGCCACTGGATCATGGTCTTTTTCAATAGTGACAAAAGGTCTATCTCTACGATATTCTGTTTGTAGCTTTGATTGTTCATTTAGGAATACTCCTTAATATATATTAATGCTGTGCCATGGTATAGGCAAGTGTCAGTCCAGAGGATATACCAGCTATGTCAATCGACAGGCAGGCGGACGGTCTATCATCCCTGACTGCCACCTGATCTGGTGGTAAGACTGGCGTCATCTGCCCCAATGGCACCGCTCCAGGCGCCGTTTACACTAAAGCCGCTGCCGTCCGCAGTCGGATAGGCTGTCACGGTCCAGGTGGCCGTACCAAGTGTCTTCGAATGGCGGGAGATGTCTCCAGAGGCACTCTCAACAGCAGTCTGAAGGCCTTTAATCCCGTTCGTACAGGTGATAATGCCCTTCCTACCTGATGCCGTCCAGGTAAGAGAGGTATAGCCGGCTGTAGTGACCTGGCTTTCTATATCAGGATCCTTAAGCACCTTCCTGGTAGCATCTAGAATGGCCGATGCAGTCCTTACGTCCTTACTGATCCGCCTGTCCTCATTTCTCTTGATCACAGGCGGAGCTATAAGCCCAACCAGTACAGCGACACCCGCTATCAACAGCATGACAGTCGGAGCGGTAAGCCTTCTTTTTACTTTTACTGTATCTTTTTCTTCTCTTTCTTCCATATTAGTGCTCCTGTCTTACGATTACAGGGAGGCTCCTACGCCCTGCTACAGATTAGTCACTTATGCATTATAGCAAAAGTCAGACATTTTATCTATACTTATTTTGGTTCAATCACAAATTCTATGTTCTTCACACCACCATCTCTGCCACACACCGGGCGATAAGCAGAGAATTGTAGCATGATGTCTCATTCAAAAAACATGAGTTGCAGTACCTTAGTAAATTACATATCCGAAATAGGTACACTCACTGGGATAGCTGTACTTATTTGATTAATGATAGGCGTATACAAATCAACACTTAAATCTGGCGTCGATAACGTCACCACAAGCGAATACTTCACCTTATGCTCATATCTGTTGAGATACGTCCGTTCTTTCCACCAGCCACCTACCGGATACACAGCAACATATCTTGATTCGCATAAATCGACCGCATTACCGATAATAAAGTCAGAATGTACAGATCCCACATTTCATTCACAGCATGAAGCCCATTATTCAATAAAGCAGGAGTTATCAACTTATGCTGATCGTTAATTCCGGCATCAAGTAAACAGATGCTCGTCTTAGAGTCATTGAACGTACATCTGGAAAGCAATTCATCCGCCCATTCATTTTGTTCTCTCTTATACATAGAAGTAAAAAATGATGACGGTTCTTCAGCCCTTCTTATCTCAGTTACATATTCACAATTTGCCAGCAACTCTTTCAATCCGGATTTATTAGCAGAAATAAGCTTTACAATCCGTTCTGGAAAAAAGAATACGTTTGTCTTTATCAACCGTTACCTGTAACTGATCACAAACATTATGAAATTCATTCTCAACTGAAACCCACGGCTCTGCATCAGATCTCTTTATTTCATAGCGTAGCCAGACCTCGCAGTTAACAGGGTGATCTTCAGGAATCGTACTTCGCTGATCTGTCCAAAAAGAATCTAACAGTGCAAGCTTCACACTCTCAATACTTCCTACAAGATCATTATTCTTTGGAAGTCCTTTTTTAGTCTTTTCTGAAGAATATGCCTCGATTCGTTTACGGAAGAAATCTTCTTTTCCCTCAGGAATATAAACCGTGGCTTTGATTACCCCATTAACGTTCCTGATATTAAGAAGTCGAATTCCGGAAGGTCTATTCTCAAGACTTTTAGTGGCGAGCTCAAATCCATCAGCTCCAGAAAATTCAGCATAGGTTCCTTTCATTTTGATTGCCGCCACCTGCTTTTGCGTCAACGACTGCTGAATCGTCTTTTCATACTCACGGCTTAACTGACGTGCATGTCCAACATAATTACTTCTTGTTGGATATTTCTTCGACACAGGATGAGACGACGATTTATATGGCATTCGTTCTGTAATATTATCCAGAAATATATCTCTTTTGTCGACAGCCATTAGCCTCAAGCCTCCCTACTCACATAATTATTCCGCCTATCGTTAAGCAAAGAGATGAGCATCAAACTATTGAAATTTTTTCCATAAAGAATAGATTCTTTCATTGCATCCTCAGCTACAATCGTTAACTCTGCCTGACTCAATCCCCGAGCAGCTTCAATAACCTCTTTACTGCAAATGCTTCCGTCCTGGTACCCTTCAAGTTTATAATCAAAAAGCTGCTTAATTTGTGCATCGTTCGGCAACTCATAATGTATTACATCATCAAATCGCCTAAACAAAGCCTTATCCAGCATCTTTGGATTATTCGTAGCCGCAATGATTATGCTATCAGAAACATCATTTTCAATAAACTGAAGAAACGAATTAAGAATTCTTCTCATTTCTCCTACTTCATTATCCATTAAACGGTCTGCTCCAATGGCATCAAATTCATCAAAAAGATAAACCCCAGCAGACGTATCCATGCTATCGAATATTTGGCGAAGTCGGCTGCTGGTTTCTCCCATAAATTTAGTTACCAGTTTATCCATTTGAACAGTATACAAAGGCAACTGTAACTCAGAAGCAATAATGGAAGCTGTCATAGTTTTTCCAGTTCCCGGAGCTCCCTCAAGAAGAATTTTCCTTCTATTTGATAAGCCGCTTTTGTAAAGCTTGTTTCTATTACGATATTCTAGCAGAATCCTTTCTATTTTTGAATGAACCGAGTCATCCGTGAATAATTCTGTAAGTTCTACTGATGGCATCGACATCTGCAACATGGGGTTGGAATTTTGCATTTTGAAAATTGTGGCACTCTTCCCAATTGAAGATGCATCTTTCTTTAATTCCTGCGCAAAACTGCCATGTCCCAACTTGGCTTCGTGAGCCACAATCTGTAGTACAACAGTCTTAAATTTTTGATCATCATGCTGACTATATGCCTTTACAAGGCTACGAATTTGATCAGCTGTTGCCATTCAGACGCACCTCCTTCCACCTCTGACATTATATTTTTATTCTACCATCAGGCTGGGCCTCTGTCAATTTCTCCTCTTGACAAAAATGAAATATTCTCCTTCAAGTAAAAAGGTCTAATGCTTTTTTCTTATCGAAAGCGTCATTTCCAGCAGGTTTACTATCGCCGTCCCGCAGAATGCCCCGAACACGTCAAGCCAGACATCTGCTATCTGAGGGCCTCTTCCGCTGAAGATCTGGATGGTCTCATCGATGAAGGCGACATAAAATGCGAATCTCACAGAAGTCAGCACCCTGCAGTGCAACAGGCGAGAAATCCTCCATATGGTACTATCATTTTGTGCAGATGATGCTGTCGTACATTCTGACGCAGCATCCGAGGTCATCAAAGGCCCTGCAACTCTGCCACAAGTCTTCATAGTAGCAGCGGTTGAATCAGAGTATCTGATGTACTGATACAGCAGCAGCTCTATCCCTAGTATGAAATACTCGCTAAAATGCGCCAATTTTCTTACCAGATGGTCTGTCACACCATTCTTCCCAAAGATCAATGACAATAGCGGATAGAGGACCTTCAGAAAAAAACCGCTCTCATCGGCCGAGGTATGTCTGGGTACCATTGAATGACCCCAGATAAAAGCCAGGGTAATAATAATGATGATTGCTATGAGTTTTCGTTTAATAATGTTGTGGTCAAGCATTTTTCTAACAAATATGGCTAAAATATTGTTCTTAAACAGATACATCAAATACTCTGTCTAAAAGCTTTAAATCTTTTAAGCTCATTGATTCCTTCCCTGGATTCTAGTCGTGGCACGACGTATGTCAAGGGAGCTTTGCTCCATTTCATGGAAACCCTTGACATGCATCGCTTCCACGACTATCAGACACTTAACTCTGTTCCGCGTCAGTCATTATCTTCCCTTCCTATCTCCCAGTGGCCGCTATATCCTCTGCCTATATAGTGTACATCATTCATATCCTTTATTTTTCGTCCTACCGTCTTTTCACTTATTCCCAGTATCTCAGCTATCCTCTTCCTTGTAATCTTATTATCCTTTTGGATAAGCTGCTTTATCTGTAATCCAATGTCATATCCTTGAGGGGCATCTTGAGGGGCATCTTGAGGGACATCTTGAGGGACATCTTGAGGGACATCTTGAGGGACATTTCCATAGTTGAGATTATATATGGTCAGAACAAAACTGTCATACGAATCAGTGAACTACTCTGTCCAGGTCACATGTATTACATCCTTCATATCTAGGCCTTCATTCTCTCAAAATCTACTTTGCACAAGTCGATATCAGACTGCATAATATCTTGTGGCAAGATGTGAAACAACCGCTGATTTTGGCTTACTGAAATGTTTCCAGTATTATCAACACCATTCCGGTCATATGCATTGAAATAAATGGCTTTGAAGCCCTATATAGACTCAAACTCATGATACGCTTGACTTTATTCCTGCCTTCATATATACTTGTATGTAGATACACTATGTATATACATTCGACGTGGAGTGATTAACATGATGACAGCAAAGGTTTTTCAAAGTGGCAATAGTCAGGCTATTCGGATTCCAAAAGAATTTCATACTGACCTTAAGGAGTTTATCATCAGCAAAGTCGGTGACGGATACATCCTTTATCCGGCTGATGATCCATGGTATCCGCTAAAGCAAAGCATTGGGAAAATGCCATCTGATTTCATGGAATACCGGGATCAGCCAACATGGGATGAGGTGGAAAAACAGGAGGATTTCTGATGTATCTTCTCGATACTAACATCTGCATATATGGTGTAAAGAACAGCTATCCAGCATTAACACAAAAGTTGCTGACGGTTCGACCGAATGAAATTTATGTCTCAGCTGTTACAGTCGGAGAGCTAGAATACGGATGTTCAAAAAGCAAATGGGGCGAACGTTCAAGAAATATTATGGAAATGTTCTTAGCAGCCTACTTCGTCCTTCCATTCACTAGGAAAGACGCCATTCTTTTTGGACATCTAAGAGCCGAACTTGCCATGAAAGGTACTCCGATTGGTCCATATGATATCCAGATCGCCGCTCAAGGCGTATCACGAGGACTTACCGTTATAACTCATAATGTAGGAGAATTCAACAGGGTTCCAGGATTAAAAGTAGATGATTGGACAATTTGACCTAATGAATGAATTCAAAGCCAAAAATCCAGAGCATAAAGCAGCAAGTCTCATTTCTTACACCGTGTTGATTTATAATTAAAACTGACCCATGGGGGTCAATTTTACTTGACAATCTACACCGATGTTTACTTTGCTCGAAGCGCACCTGTGGCCATCTCAGTGCTGTGTAACGATCCGAATTCAATGAACTTTTATCGCACCAACATTCCTTAATCGCATCGATGATTGAAAACTGTATCAATGTGACCATCCTCCGCAGTTCTCTCGCACCGGGCGAAGAAGCACACTATTGGAAGAATATTGTAAAGCTCAGCCTTCAGAGATCGATTACCCGCTCTGCGTGGCTGTTGTATTGTTGTGCTTAATGATTCTGTGATTGTGATCCGCAGCCGAACTACTCAACTACTCAAACGTTCTAACTACTCGGACAGAATAGAAACTACATCCACCACATCACAATCAAGAACATTGCAAATCTTTAAAATGATGTCCAAACCTACTGGCTCGTCCTTTTACATCTTTGCAATGGTTGTTCTAGAAACACCACACGCCTTGGCTAATTCAGTTTTTGTCATCTTCGCATCTATCAGCTTTTTCCAAAGCGGATCGTATGAAATCTTGCGCATAAACGGTATTAAGCGTTATTTTAGGCTGTAAGACGTTCTACAGCTATGTCTGTTCTCCAGGACATTATCATTTTAGCAAATAATGTCCAGATTTTCAATCTAAATGTTCAAAATAGTGGTCAAAATGGTTGCTGTGGTTAACGTGAAGCTATTGTTAGAAGTAGGGAGTTCCGTCCTGGCAAGGAAGGCCATGGATTTGAATGAGTTTCTTCCTATATGAACATGGCTTCAACTGTGTATCTCAGTCATATTGAACCAAATCACGCCGCTGGCGTGAAGCTTATATTGTTAATTCTGCACAAAAGTTACACTAGTACCATCCTCGGGGTTATTCCCCGAGGAAAATCATTACCTCATCAAGGCTTTTATTGCTTTTACGATATGCTTCGATGATCTGCCGATTCTCATAGTCCTGCTTTTGTTTCTGCAGGTTCTTGAGCCGCTCGGCTGTTTCATCATATTTCTTGCTGAGTGCTGAAAGCTCAGCCTCGGTTTTCTGGATCTCTGATTCAATCGACGCTATCGATCTGGTTCTTGCCATCGCTGTCCTCCTTTTCGCTGTCAAGCAGCGACTGGCTGGATACCAGAAGACTGCTGATTTCTGCTGCTGTGCTGCGGATACTGTTTTCATCAAGTCCAAAGGCACTTAGTATTGTTTTCTGCTTCTTCGTTACGGCGTGATCCAGCAGGTAGCGTCCGTCAGTACGGCGTACCATCTCGATCTTCTCAAGTTCACGAAGAGCTGCTGGTACGGTCATGTAGTTCGGGCTCTGCTCGATCCGCATCATAGTATCTTTCAGAAGATTGTAGATACGGTTACGGATGATCAGTGCTATAAACTCGATGAATACTTTTGCAGACAATGCTTCATCACTAGAAACAAGCATACTTCTTGAACCTATAAATGACTTATCGGCCCTGAACAGTTTCTCGGAAATATCGCGTCCTTTGTACTGAGTAAGGGCTTCATCTGCTTTCATCTTTTCAGAAGTGATGATGCAGAAGTATCCACAGAGTTCGAGCTCACGCTGGACCACATCGGAACATTCTGTCAAACCGACAAGCTTATGCTCCCTGTCATAGTGAAGCTTGAAGTATTTCTGGTATGTCTTTCCAAACGTATCAGTTGTACCTATCCGTTTTTCAAGAAACTGACGGTATTTCTCAACCGTAAGCTCAAGCCGCTCACGTTCGGCAGCCTGTCTGGAAGGATTGAAAAATATATGAAAGAACCGGTCTTTTTCATCATCTTCATACAGCCTGGCAGTAACTGTTTTTCCGTATGCTCTGTAAGAACGGATAGAGCAGGACCTGTCAGTCTCAAAGGTGTTTCTGTTTTCAAGGATCAGAGATGATACCAGCGGTCTGCAGCCCTTTACCATCATGATAAAGGAGTAGCCGTTCTCATCCATGTAGCGGATGTTCTCTTTGCTGAAATACCCACGGTCGAGGATAAAACCGACTTTATGGTAGCCATAATCGATGACCTTGTCTACAAGAAAAGTAAACTGGGATACATCTACAACGGATCCCGGGTATTCCTCATAAAGAAGAGGGACTCTGTTGGTCTTGTCAAAAGCGACAGCTACGTTAAAGATTGGGATGCCCCTGTCATCCTTTGCTTTTCCGTATTCGATCAGGCTGATGTCACCGGCTTCGCAGTTTTTATTGGTCGAATCATAGGAGATGTATATCCGCTGCTTATGGTCTCTGCGTTTGTTCCAGTCGTCAAGAAATCCCAGGATCTGTTCCTGGCTGACAGACGAAAGAAAACGGCTGACCGTTGAGTCGCTGTAGATATTCATCTTCTCTGAAAAGAGTGGATGAGAAAAAGCAAAATCAGGATAATACTGACCGGCATTCTCCTCATCTACGATCAGATACGAAGCAAGATCTAGCAGAAGCCCGGCCTTGGCGCCAAACCTTTTCATCATGATATCAGGGAGCTTGTAATCTTCCATGACTTTGCGGATGACTGCATAGCTTCCTATCCTCAGGCTGCAGCTTCGGTATGATTCAGGAAGTTCCTCGGGAAGGACAGCATCCGGAAAGTAGACTGAGTACTTTTCATTGGGATACATCTTTCCAGCCTGATCAGGTATAACTTTACCAATGATGGCTCTCTTCGGGACACAGTACCCTTTGTCTTTGTGATACTCCTGTCCATACTGATACAGGATGTATGCGGCAGAGCCTTTCCTTTTGGTGATGATCTTCCCTTTCACCGATGGAATTTCGACCGCGAAATTGTAGTACATAGGCATCTCCTTATTAGTGTAACCGTTACACTAATTATACTACAATTTGTTGTCGATTGCAAGCAAAAAAGTCAGTATTTATGCGGGTTTGCGAGCTTTTTTGTGGTTTGAAAGTCGGCTAGTGTAACCCGCGAGGGAAGTTCACACATATGCTCATTTGCCTCCCTTATTATCGTCGGGCATATCTGACAGTTACACTCCATCAGAAAGTATATGGTTCTCTCCAGTTGACTGTCATATCCTTGTAAAACATGATAGATTTTCACCAACACCGCAGCAGTGCACAAAATCTCACCATAACGATAAGTGTGCATGTTGTCTTCCACACAGGCAACTGTGTCGACCTGCCGGTTGAGGTATTTCGGCGCTAAATCCTCTACCCTGCTTTCTTGCTGTCTACGCTTAGTACGCTTCGTTACCTAACGCACTCAAGGCTCGCTTCAGTTGCTGTGGTTAGCAGCTTAAACCGGTGGGGCGACAACATAAGGAAAACCGGTTCTTATTGCTATAAAGATAATGACGGAGGCTACCATGATCTTTTTTATTATAAAAACAAAAGGCTGTCTTTCGAGCGGCTGATAAGATATTCTGTTGCAAACAGATGTCTTTTCAAAGACAGTTCGCACCAGCAGGATGATCTGGCTGACTGCATACGCAATGACAAACTTCAGCCACAACGTTCCCGGCACCACAAAGACTATAGCCATACCAAGAGATGCACAGACCATAATTAAGACCAGTATCCTTTTCTTATCGGTATGCCAGGTGATAGTCGAAGACAATCTATCTTTTATTCGCCCCAGTAATCCTCGGTTTCCTTTGTAGTAGTTTTTATGCCAAAAAGGCTCATCATGTAGTCTTCACGCTCATTGTACATATTTACGACATATATATTTTCTGAATCCCGTCTGTAGAAAACATAGTTATGTCCCACAAAAATATAGCAGTAGTCAGTATCAATGTCATACAAATCACGCATTGATATGCCGCTGTAGGGGTAATCACGAAGAGTGTGAATCCTTTCAGTGATCTGTCTCAGAACCTTTTTTCTGACAGAAACTCCGAACTGGATATCAAGATATTTCTTCAGCTCTGAAATTTTTCTCCTGTATTCAGGCGAATAGACAATCTTCATCAGTCGTAGATCCCCAGTTCTTTCTCCAGATCATCAGAGTCAATCCAACCTTTTTCACTTGCTTCGTTGTCTGCCTTTTTCAGATCAGACAGCAGACCTGCCATTGATCTGAGCTTATCCAGAGCGTCGGCCTCTTCGATTGTCATGATTGTATATGCACCATGTCCGTTACGGGTAAGGTAAACACGATGGTTTATATCCACATCCTTTAGAACTTCCGTATAGTTTCTGAGATCCGATATTGGTTTTATACTTGGCATAATGATTCCTCCATTCAGAAACATTATATATGGCTTGCTGCAAATATGCAAGCGAATATACGTGCTACCTACCCGACTATAGTGCTTACCTTTAGCAGGCACTTAGTCATTCTATATTTGTGTCAGAATATCGTCGGGACGCTGCTTTTTGCCTGAGCCGTTCCACTAGAAATACGATAAGCAGTCCTACAAAAGCCCCACATGAATCTATCACAACATCGGTCGCCATGCAAGCCCTGCCAGGGACAAAATACTGGTGGATTTCATCCGAAACCGCATAGGCTACGGTGATACAGAGGCTGAGCAGGTAGTTTCTTTTTCCATGATACGGGATTGCAAGAGCAGGAACGATTTCACAAGGCGGCATACTGGAATAGTCGGAGCTATTACAGATATCAACGATCCTCTGGCGCTCTGACTGAGCTTATTTTTAGGCTCGGGGTGAACGGCACCCGGCAGCAACGGCCTCCCTGATCTTTTTATTGAGATCGGCGGCCTCCTTTGCAACACCGCCATTTGCCTGAAGACAAGCGTCTTTCCAGGCTTTTATCTGCTCGACAAACAGGCCCTTCTGATGGGCATACTCGGCAAGTTCACTTTCGTTCATCTTAGCCGTTTCAACAACAATCATAAACTTATCCTCGGTTGTCCATTGATCGGCTGTAGTGTCCTTTAGTGTCAGATTCTTTCTGTATGTGGTCTATTACACACCACCAAGAAAATCATCTTTCACTGACATCTATTCTGCCTCACAGGGTACTGTTATCCTCACAGTAGAATGGTTTCCTGTAATGACCACATCATTTCTGTGTGGTTCTTGCTGTCACCAGCAAGTTCAGACTGTGCCTTCATCTAAAGAATTCTTAGATGCTCCGTGTCCAGTCGTTACACCTTCATGTAGAAATTTTTATCACAGGATTGGCTCGGCGTTATCTGTGCTTATTATCAATCATATATGCCTTTCCCCATACAACATTTCTTGAACTTTTTACCACTTCCGCACGGGCATGGATCATTGCGGCCTATCTTCTTTTTATTACGTCTGTAAGGTTCAGAAACAGTACCATAATCAAGCAGATCATCAAAACCACTATCAATCCCATCCATTTCAGGTATATACATAGGATTGTATAAGAAATCATTGGTCATCTCTGAAGCGATTTTTTTATTGATATAATGGTCCCGATTGCCTGCCTCTGTAGATTCGTCCAGCAACTGGAAGAATTCACTCCTAAGATTTTCAGATTCGGAGAATCTAAGCAAGTAGCTATAGGCCTTATCGACTTCTTCTTTAGAAACCTTATCTCCTGCAGTAATATGCAAAGCTCTTGTCGCACTAATATAGACCTGCGGAACCGCATCAGCGTCTTCATGCTCGCTTATATAAGCATCTGCATCATGTGCAAGTTTTTCCAACGCCGTCTGATCGTTCTTAATAAAATTCACTCTGAACGTGTTAATTGCCGTCCAAGCCATTCCGGCTTCTTCAGAGTAGTCAAGCCGATTCAACTCTTCGTTTAACGCATCCAGATTAGAGACGAATTCGTCTTCACTCCTAGCTTTCAATGAATCAAAGAAATACTCATATTGAAGCTCCTGCACCTCAATACAAATATAATTAGCTGCTATATGGCTGTTGGAAATATACCGTTCATAAATTGGTTTGAGTATATCTCTTGCTCTGTCAATATATTTCTTTTTCTCAAGTCTAAAGCTGAAATCACCTAACGACCTACAGGATAGAGAAAAATGTACACATTCTTCTACCTCATCATCGGTAAAAGCCTTCCGCATTTTCTTGAGATACTCATAACCATCATAGAGCTTTCCGGAAAGCATATAGTCCATGAAATCATTATTCATTTGTATAAGCTTTATCTCGCTCCCGAACATACCTTCAAAATCCGAGTCATCAACCTCCCGTACTCGCTTATTGATTTCAGCAGTAAGATCCTGAGCTTCCCTATGGAATCCATGTTCTTCGAGATTCCTTACAAGATCCATTGTCCGTGTTATCTGAACTGCCTTAAGTACCTCATCTCCAGAAATATTCAATGCATCCTTTGCGACTGACATGAACTTAGGAATATTGCTCCAAGCGCCATATTGTTCAGCAACAAGAATCAGGCCATTATATTTGGCTAAGCCCAGCTCTATTCTCTTTGATTCATCGTCTTCAACACAAGGCAGATCGTGCCAGAATTTGTCTTCTTTCTCAACAAAGTCCAGTATCTTCTCCGGAGTGTCTCCTGCACCGACATTGAGAACCCTGTTTGTCAGGAACTGACTTCTTGTGATCAGGACATAAGGATCAGTTGTCCTCTGTTCGCATTTATCTACAACTTCGAATAATCTCTCATCATATGGGAAATCAGATATTGCTCTTCTGATGAAGATGGAAAAATCTTGCGGATGTTTACCCCACAAATAATTTGCTAAAGCAATTCTCTGTGTACTATCCATATAGTACAGTAGCATAAATTCTTTTAAGATGTCCGGATATAGCGGTGTGATAACATCAGTGTCTGAGCTGCCATCCACACTTTGGCACATCGAAACAATTAAGGCTTGCAGAGATTCTTTTCTTTGATC
Organism: Candidatus Weimeria sp. HCP3S3_B5; assembly: GCF_052064335.1. NCBI lineage: Bacteria > Bacillati > Bacillota > Clostridia > Lachnospirales > Lachnospiraceae > Candidatus Weimeria > Candidatus Weimeria sp. HCP3S3_B5. Next base: position 71,972 of record NZ_JBQHVU010000013.1, read on the forward strand.
ACCTGGAAATGTATGTAATTTTATAAATGTCTGGATAGTCTCCCAGTCACTCCTATACTCCCCTTCCAAATCCCTAACATTTACCGACCCAATGCAGGACGCCAGAACAACAAGTTCTATCCATGCATTACAAACGTTAAAATCACAATTACATAACTGAAGCCATCGCTCTTGCTCTCGCTTAAGAACGACTTTGAGAAGATCTTTGAATGTGTCGTATCTTGGATTTACGCAATCATTATCAATCCATGCTTCAACATACAGCTCCACAAACAATGGTCTGTAATGAAGCATTTCATATTTTGCATGATAATCTTCTCTGAGATCCTTATCTCGCAGCACATCACCTGGAAGCCCATGTTTAAGGCATATGCACCCGATCAGCTTTTCAACAGATGCATCATCCATATCCAATAGATACAGAGGCTCTCTTGATCCAGAAGAACTGATATATTCATTGTCAGAGAATTTCGCAACATCCGATTTGTCCAGTCCCTCTTCGACAGCATCTATCCACGAATCTAGTCCAACCTTTTCTTCCCGCTCAATGAATAGAATTCGAAGTTTAAAATCCTTATGCTTGTCGAATACGTGATACAGACCAATTATAGCAGCTGCAATCTGCTGCTCTCGACCTGCAACATAATCAATAATGATCAGCGTGTCTTTGAAAGGACGAAAACTGTTAATATCTTCTGAAGTCGCTTGCTTATTAAGGAAAAATCCAAACCAAACTGAATTATTGAGCTCCTTCAGTAATTCAAGGGCAAGTCTGCTCTTTCCAGAACCCGCCTGTCCGCCGATGATCCACCAAAGATTTTGTTCCTTATTATTGAGGAATTGTTTTAAAGCCTTGAGTTCATTTTCTCGTCCGCAGAAAGGAATATTCTCCTGCATGAAGTGATATTCTACAAGGCCATAATGATCCGACGGCTCACTAATATATGCATTTCGCCCGATAATTGGATTATTTAACAGGAACGCTGTGAGCCTTGTATCAGCTATCTCTTTAAGGAAAGGCGTAAGATCTGAATAATCACTGCCGTATGTAATCACAGCAGTATTCGCCGGAAGTCCATCAGGATCTTCTCCATCTCGACACACAAAGAAATATGGACGATCAAGCTTTAAACATCTCTTAGCAAATTGCATAAACTGGGCGATGTTCGCATCTTCAGATGTCTTACCGCAGCCGACAAAAATGATGCTCTTCGTTGCGAGTAGATTCTGAATGAATTGAGCCCCTTTGTCAGAGAGTATTCCGTCATACTGCTCTTGGCCGGCAATAATGTTATCCAGACCTATACTAGAGTCATAGGCACCATGGATATGCAGAACGCTGTTATTATTTCCTGCTTCCAACATGGTGAAAGCTTCAGCAGGATCTGCATATGTAAGACGATTTATTCCAGTGGACTGCTCCAGCAAATCATCATAATCCGTGGTGGCAATCAAGTCATTAGGAATGGTAAGTTGGTGAAGAATTTTACTCAGTTCTTTATTGGTAATTGAATTTGACTCGAAAGAGCTATGCATCCAATTGTCGTACCGCCCTGCAGACTTTGTCGCTTTGATCACATCACCAGCCACGGCGATCATATTTGCAGCTGATGAAGATGCATTAAGCTGACTTTCAAGTGCCGTGCCTGCAGTTTCTGTCGAAGGATTGGTCTTTAATAAAGCGATTCCGTCATTAATCCACTTCCACCAACTGTATCTTTCCCCTGTTAAGGCCGCAGATATCCCTGTACCAAAAAGATAAACAATCTGATCGCGTCCTTCCAGGATGCTCTTGAAATTAGGATAATTGTCTATATGGTTCATACTGATGATACTACCTAGTGTCTGCTCAACAACAGGGTATACAAATATATTGTTAACTTCCAGACTTTTTACAACTAAACGTCTTTAGGATATAATAGCACATTTTATTCTTCTTGCCATTATTGTTTTCCTTTCAATTGTTCGCTGATATACGCTGCTTTGTATTTCACATGACTGGCTTCAATATCGAAGGCACTTAAGATCATCTTTTGTGCCTTTGTAACCGCATGATCCAGCCGGTACACTTTATCAAGCTGTCTTGTCATCTCAATCTTTTCAAGCTCTCTTATCGCTGCAGGCACTGTCATATAGTTCGGCTTTTTATCCATTTCCTTCTTTTTATCATTTAATGCCGTATACATCCTGCAGCGGATGATGAGAGACAGGAAACCTATAAATATCTTGTTTGATGACGCTTCTTCAGATGCCACTCTTAAGCTGCCATTTCCAAGATATGACTTGTCAGATCTGAATACCTTCTCAGAAACATCCCTGCTTTTATAAAGTTCTATCGCTTCATCAGCCTTCATCTTCTCAGATGTTATGATCGCAAAATATCCGCACAGTTCAAGCTCATCTTTTATGATGGAGAGCTTAGGCTCTCCGTATACAAAGTGGCCCGTATCCTTGTTGTAGTGGAGATAAAAATACTTTTTGAATGCAGGTCCGAATTCATGATTCTCATCTTTGTGCTGGTCAAGAAATTTTTGCATCTCATGGATCTTTGCCTCAAATCTGGCTCTCTCTCCGGCAGCCTTTGCCGCACTGTAGTAAAGATGGATATACCTCTTCTTGGTATCTCCCGCATATACGAAAGTATGGACCGTCTTTCCATAAACTTCATACTCCTGTATGTTGTTTCCCCAGTCGTTTTCAAAAGTGCCTTTATACTGTCTCACCAGGTCACTGATGAACTGCTTTATACCTTTCACCATGATGATAAATGAATAGCCGTTGCTGTCCATGTATCTCAGGTTTTCTTTGCTGAAACAGCCACGGTCGAGAATGAACCCTATGCCTTTGTAGCCGTAGCTTTTGACCTTGTCTACCATGAACTGAAGCTGTGAAACATCGTTGATGCTTCCGGGATATTTCTCATACATCAGCGGTTCTCTGTTGTTAACGTCATAGCCTATGGCATAGTTAAATATTGGAAGACCTGCATCGACCTTTTCCGCTCCGAATTCAACCATATCTATATCACCTGCCTGGCAGTTCTTATTAGAGGAGTCATAGGAAATGTAGATCTTCTCCCTCTTGTTTCTTTCTTCATTCCAAACATCAAGAAAATCCTGTCTCTGATCTTCTTTTATGCTCTTCAAAAGATCTGAAACAGTAGCATGGTGCTAGAATATAAATAGTACAAGTTAAAGTGAGTTATTCCAAGGAATAAGACTATAATAGAGATAGTCCCAGGAGGAACTCACAATGGCTAGTAAACAACCTCAACAC
>NZ_JBQHVU010000014.1:0-72801 GCF_052064335.1 Candidatus Weimeria sp. HCP3S3_B5
ATCTTTCATAAATCCCAACAATGAGAACAAAAACGGAATAACAGCAAGTAAAGCGAAGGAAAGATCCTCCGCTTTACTTGTGATGCATTCAGTTCTTCTGTGAATAGTAACTAACAACGAGCCTAAGTCCCACTGACGTGATATACTATATTTGTAACAGAGATGACTAAGGATTATAATAAAGACAAGGAGATAATCAATATGTCATCAAAGTATGAACCCGAGTTCAAACACAAGATAACGATTACAAATAAGGAGTAAGCAACTTTTCTGGCTCTTTTATATAATCAAAAGCTCTCATGTTATCTACCTCATTCCAAAATTATCTGCCTCATTTTACTCTAAAATGACGGAGATTTCAATGGGATGAGGCAGATAAATTTTCCAGTCATTATGATGTCAAACGGCGAATTGGTAGCGGAATGAAAATCAAATTATTTTCGGAGAATACTTCTCCCCGACTGCGCAGTCACACCGGTGACAGCACATTGTCAGCGGATTGACTGCGGAATCAGGGAGGAGAATTAGTCAAGGTTCTGGTTGCTTACGGCCGACAAGATGGTTTCTGTATCTATGCATTTATTACCCCGTTGAGCTCCAATAACTATGGCATCCGACATGATATTATCTATCGTTCGAGGATTTCCGCGTGCATGACCGGCGATTACTGATAATGCAGCATCTTCGATGATGGCTTTAGAGGATCCGGCAATGCACAGCTTGTGTACGATATACGCTACTGTTTCTTCATCGGATAAACCTTTATAGTTGTAATGCACCGTTATACGTTGTCTGAGTGCTTCATGAACAGGCCTGCGCAGAGTGTTATTAAGATGCGGCTCTCCGCATAGAATCAGGGCAAAGCCATTAACGGAGTCATAGCCGTAATTCATCAGCATTTTTATATCATCCAGGATACCGGTACTAAGATACTGAGCTTCATCAATGGCAAGCATAAGCGGTTGGCGCTTTTCTTTGTATAGATATCAGACCTGCTCTTGTATAGCCTTGAACATCCCCGGTTTTCCGCCTTAGGTAGATATCCCAAGGGTATAGCACAGTTCGCGATAAAACTCTTGTAGATTTGCACTGGCCAGGCACTTTCCATCTCCAGGGGTGGGTCAGTTTTAATTATAAATCAACAACTGCAGCTATTGCAACATGATAAGCATATCCAAGTACTTCATAAAAATCTTTGTCGATATCTCCATAACTCATTGTAAAATCAGTTGCACATTCCGCAAAATATAATCCTGTGAATGATTCACAGAACATATTTTATCGCAAGGCTTTTGAAAATGGAATAGATTTTACCTGGCACTTTCATTATAACTAGTTTTTTTACCATATGCATCTGTATAATGTAACACGCCATTTAGATATCGCACCTCATCGTCCGAAACAGCTTCATCAATAATTTCTTGTTTACCACTTATTTTTGAGCATTTATAGATAGCACTGTTTTTCTGATAATAAATAGCTTTATCTGTAACAATAAACCAATTTACAGTAGCCATATTTTTCAAAATTTCATCAGTATCGTTAGATTCATCTTTTCTTAATCCATAAAAATCCTCTGTGTTATCACTTCCTGCACTGTATACTAATTTATCTTCAAATGACTCTAAATCGACGCTGCGTACAATAATATTTGAACTATTTTCATCTTCCAAAAGATAATAACAGTAATGATCATCCACAAAAATGTTAGTAATGCTTTGTTGAAGTGGAATTACATTTCGTGTTATTTCAATAATATTATTTTTCGCATCTTTACAATATACCTGATTTTCATTCTGGTCAATATAATACATATTTCCACCCATGGTCATATTAATCTGCGCATTGAGCGTACCGTCAATGATAACCTCTTTATCCTCACTTGTCTCTCCACATCCCGCCAGACAAACACATATGAGCAAGCAAGGCAAAATCTTTGAAGTCATTTTTATATATTTGCTTTTTCTGTGATTAGAAAATTTACTAAATACAATGTAAGAAAAAAGCACTATCAAAAATATATCCATAGACAACACAATCAACATTGTTTTTGTCCCGATTGCCTGAAAAGCAATCACTTTTTTTAATTGGTTATCTATGAGCTGATGTGTATATCTATCTGGCCAAAAGAACCCATTAGCTGAAAGAAGCGCTGTAATCCAAGGAATTCTATACAGTATCGAACTATTTGAAAAAATCATTTTCGGTAATATTACCAAAAGAACTGCTAATACCATACAAATTTCTCTTCTTTTAAGTAAAACTGTCATTAACATTGCAAAGCTTACAAGGAACATACATCCGAATATTGTTATCATAAATTTAAAAAGCAGAGCAGTTCCTAGTGATATTCCATAACGTGAATTTTCATAAAATTCGATTGTATTCAAAGGATAATCCGCATGATGTAGTCCAACTGTAGACACCAAATACATGATGTGTACAATCTGAAATAAACCAGCAGAAATAATAGCACCTGCAATCCCGATAAAAATCTTACATCCCGTCAGTCTATTTCTTCCACATGATGATACAATCATAATATTCATCTCATTTTCATATTCTACACTAAACAGCATTACGCCTAGTAAAACCACAAATACAACTAATAAATAGTTAATATTATCATGGCAAAGAATCGACTCCCATCCCCTTGTATCCATCAGATAACCGCTTCCTGAATCCGATTCATATATATAAACATGGTAAAAGGATTCAAAAGCCTGCTTTTTAAGCTTGTTAGATAACATATTTGCAGTATCTTTTTCAAGCTTTTTATATTCTTCTTTGATCTGTGCGGTCTTCTCCGTTGTGATTTTTCCTTCATACTTATCAAAAAAAGAAGTATAATATGATTCTGAGCTGCGAATTACTGTTGTCGTATCATAACCTACAACAATATAATATGCTGCATTCAGGAAAAGAAACACAAATAGAAACAAAATCAAATGCTGTTTTATAAATACTTTATATAACTCAGATCGAATCATAAAATCACTTTCTCCTCTTCTCTACTACAAGTATAGTAAAAAGCAGAATCACTATTAGTGCAGCTTGGACACCATACAAGAAACTATAAGATGTCATATAATGTCCACACAAATTTATTTCTTTTAACGATGTTGCAAGCTCTCCTAATTTCAGAAGTGAAAATGGACTGATTAATGTCAAAACATTTTCCACAAAAGTGATTCCACTATTAAATCCGCTAAAATACAGAAAAACTGATGCATACCCAATCATCGCAATAAACGCTGCATAAGTATTATTTATCAGTCTGGCAATCATTGTCAATATGACTGCTATAATTGCAAAGCCAATACACTTAGACAAGACCTCCAGTAAATAGAATCCAATTACAGATATATTAAGCGGTGTATATCTATATTCAGTGAGAGAATACAGCATCATTTTTGTTCCACTTAGCCCATACTGCATATGAATCACTGCATAATTGATAATACCAAATAGTAATTCAAGCCAGACAGCCACAAAGATATGTGCTATCAATTTTATTGGAATATACATTTTCCGTCCATAAGCAGATGTAATTTGAATAATTTCCATCGCATTCCTTTTCTCCCTGGAAAAGGCTGGAATAATTCCTACAATCAGCAGCACCAAAATAAACAGATCGGATTTGTCATAAGAAAATAAATGCTTCCATCCTCCTGTCTCATAAAAATATAATGGATTTCTATTTTTATAATGTTTCAAAATGAACGTATTTTTTTCAACTTCGTATTTATTATTTTTATCAGAGAAAAAGTGAATATTTTCCTCTGCTTTTTCAAGTAACCCATCATTCAATTCCTTATATGTAACAAGATACTTGATTGGATTATAAAAATGCTCTGTTAAGAGGCTGTAATCTCCATGTACATATCCTGTATGCATACTTGGGTCATATTCAGTGCTATAATCACCACTTACTAAATTATAATACCTTCGGTATTCTTTGGACACATAGGATACTTTTTCAGCATTTAACTTTCCATCCAAATATTGATGTAATTCTTCATAATATTTATTTTCTTTTTCTGACGCATGTACTTTTACATAATCTTCTGTGTATCCACCATTTGTATGATAATCCCATTCCAGCCAAAAGATATTGATTATAACCAGACTGATCATCATGAAAAAAAATGACTTTCTGATAAATTCTTTTCGAAGCTCAAAGTATAGTATTTTCATGAAAATCACTTTCTTTCTTAAAAATCGACAAGAATACTTCCTCTAACTGCGGTTCAACTATTTTAGCACCTTCTGGAGCATGATCACTGATCACTCTCAAATAAACTCCATCATTTTCTCTTTTCATGTTTGATACCAAATACGCTTTTTGAATATCCTTTGATTGTTCTTCACTTACGCATAGTGAAAACACTTGCCCTTTGATACCATTTCTCAATGCATCTGCTGTTCCCTCACAAATAACATTCCCTTTTTGCAGCATAATAATATGATTTGCTATGTATTCAACATCAGAAACAATATGGGTTGCGATAAGGATCATTCGATCTTTTGCAATTTCTGTAATGATATTGCGAAATCGGATTCGCTCTCCAGGATCCAGACCAGCCGTAGGCTCGTCTAATATCAATATTCTTGGATCGTTTAATAGTGCCTGTGCAATGCCCAAACGTTGTCTCATTCCACCGGATAATTCTTTTATTTTTTTCTTTTTCTGATCTGCGAGATTAACTGCTTCAAGTACCTCCTTAATCCTGCGTTTTCGCTCGTCCTTCTTAATTTCTTTTATGCAGCAAATATATTCCAAAAATTCATCCACCTTATAATTGGGATAAAATTTCGGATATTGAGGCATAAAACCAATTAATTTCAGATAATCAGTTCCTAAGCTTTTTATATTAGTTCCATCTAAAAATATTTCTCCGTCCGTGGCATTTAAGGCACCAATCAAAATATTGATCAATGTGGTTTTTCCTGCTCCGTTCGCCCCCAACAAACCATATATTCCATTTTCAAAGGTCATATTAACTGATTTAAGTGCATAAAAATCCCCATATTTCTTTGTAATGTTATTTAGCTGTAAATACATGGTAAACCACCTTTCCAGCAGCTCCGTTTCCTATCAACAGATAATCGTTTTTAGAATTACCGAAATCGTAAAACTGAACGCCTTTCTCTGTTGAAAACGGAATTTCTTTTACGCACTCTTTATTTGACAATTGATATATCCGTACTCTGTGCTTCATCAATTCATTGTCTAAGCGGACATACACAATCAGATATGCTCCGTCACTTGTGACAGTAGCAAATGTACTTTCTGTATTGTCCACAGGAAATACGTTAGATTGATTCTTTTGGCAATCATATATAACTACCTTCCCACTTGAACTATGTGTTGACGGATCTTCACTGTCATTTAGCACAAGACACTCTCCCGACACACGTATTTGATCTGGACTATAATCGTCCTCTTCTTCATAAACTATCCTGTCAGTACTCAAATCCCAATATCCGTATCTTGTAGTTGCTTTCGTGTCTCCTTTCACTTGATAAAATCCTACCTTATTTTCATCAACAAAAGCAATCTCATATTCAGAGAAACCATCCTCTTCAATTTTATGAACTTTTTGTTCTCCACTTTCAACATCGAGGACATATATTCCATTTATTGTACTCCATGCAATATGATGACCTAAAGGATCAATCTTAGGTTCTTCCTGACTCTCTTGAATTTCTGTCATCAGTTTCTTTGAAATCATACTTTTCAAGTCAATTACATTCTTTTCCTGCAATTTTTCATCGTATAAAATAAATTCATATGAAGTTTTATAATCAGATGAACCTGTACTTATTACAATTCCATTTTCCTGTTTTGCATTATCTACATCTTTATCATATGTTGATTTGACTATTGCATAACCGTCTTTTATTTTTTGATATGCGTCGATAGTTTCCGTACTTTTAACTGGTACCTCTTGTAATACCTTATTCAAGCTCAAGTCTAAAAGAGTTAGTTTTTTATTTATCTTGTCATATTCTAAATCCACATACGAAACTTTATTGTCAATTAACTTACTTTCTGTATTCTTTTCAGAAAAATCGTTTATTTGTGCATTCTGATTTCCTGTTGAATCCTCTTTGCTGCTACAAGCGGAAATCAGGCATATGCAGAATATTGATATTAAAAACAAACTAATTTTTTTCACTTAATCCACCTATTTGTTTATTAATAAACACCTTTCACTTTGCGTTGTATCATCTTGAATCACATAATCTTCACCACTTGTCGCAGCAACTGCATAAAATGAGCAAGGTTCCTTATACTTCGAAACATCTATACTTACATCAAAAACAGTCATTTTATCTGTTGTAGTTTTTATTTCGCAATAATCGTAATTGTCGACTTTTACAGGCTCATTATTTATAAAAAAAGTGATTTTCTTTGCTACCTCTTTTCCTCCATACATTTGTAACGTAAGGTTTAACTTTCCGTTCTTAGAATACAAGCGATTCCTTTTGTCTGCTGTTTTGATTTCAAGATATGAAGTATAATCCAATGGATTATCGGTATCATTTGCAACAAGACCTTCAAGCATTGCCATAGTTTCTTCTGGAATATCAGTAATAGTAGTTTTCACGGTATCTGCTTTTGTTTCATTTATTCCTGATGCCTGCATCTTTACAGGAATACAAATTGTAGAATTAATATGTCCACAATTTCCAAATGATGTATTTCCATCCTGCTTTGGTAAATAATCCGATCTAAAAACAGTTGCAAATTGCATACCTACCACATCACCTTTTTTACCAGATATTGGTGTGACAAGTGCTGTAAAGTTAATTGTTTCATCTGGACCTAGTGTAAAATAATGAACCATTTGTTTTTTACTTACTTTTCCATTCAACGTATATGAATATGGCTGAACCTCTCCATTCAAAAACAACATTGCAGCGACTTCAGTATTTTCTGAATTATCCAATGCTCCAACATATAGTGGAACCTTCATTTCTGAACCTGAATAGGTATATTCATACTTATCGGCATGCTTAAATCCCATCGAAACTGATCCTTCTGATTTTTTTATAAGATCATCATCGCTGCTTATTATAGATGATAAGTCAGAATCACTATCTGTATTCACATCTGATGATGAGTTATGCTTACTAGTACAGCCGCTACAGAAAACCGTACAGATCACCATCACATACACCATTACTATATTTCGAATATGCTTCATTATTTCATTCCTTTTAAAAATAGTCGCAAGAGTATTATTCCCTTGCGGCTACTTCTACAAACATTGACACTACGGTTAAAATGTTTTTGCTAAATATTTAACAACGCTACCTGTTCCCCTAGCCTCATGGCTTGAAAAACAAGCAAGTTCAGTACTGCTTGAGTAATTGGTTGCTTTGATAACATCGTTGACCTTTGCATTATTCTTTGTAACACTTGCTGTAGCAACTGTTGCACCTGTTGCATTAATCTGAATCACAACACCTGTAATCAATTTTTTAGCTGTTTTGGTAACAGAAGTTCTAGCTGTAACAGTTGAGCCACTTCTTGTCAGTGAATAGCTCATTGTTCCAAATTCTGAAGTTGAAACAGTTGCTGCATTGGCTGTCAACGGAATACTTCCCAATAAACTTGCGGACATAACTAATGATAATGCCATTTGCTTGATTCTCTTCATGATAACTTCCTCCTAATTTCATTTTTTAACTGCGTCGGTACTTTTGGTTCATACAACAAACCACGACACAATGAACTTGCATTACTTCGAGCAATAGCTTTCACCGCTTGAAGTACGAGACGGGCACCTTTCTGGGATGCCTTGTTCACTTGTTTATTGTCGATAGTTATCACCTTACTTTCTTAATTGTCTGGCAATTCCGGGTAACTTTACTTGTTTACCATGGTATGTGCCTAATATAACAGAGTATTTATTTTTTTCAATCCCTCTATGCACGAATGGTAGCCCAAAATGCACGAACGGTAGCATATTATGGATACCTTCGCATTTGCTTGTATCTTAATGAAAAAGAGCATTATCTGGTCAATCAGAAAGCAGTCCCGCGGCATATGCGGGAAATGGGCATACAGGCCATATATCCACATCAACACAAGAAAGCCGAAACCGGCCAACAAAATTAATACTTACCTGCTAAAAGTGCTTAAAACTTGCCATCCGAATCAGGTTTGGTCTATCGACATCACCTGTTTTTTAAAAGTGCCTCGACAAATGGGTTCACTTTAAAAAGACATCCTATTAATTTGTAAAGCGTCTCATTAGATTTTTAATTATTTCTACTATCGTTAGAATAACTACGCAACAAAAGGAATAAAACAATGTGATATTCATCTTCGTGTTCCCAATTTTATAAAACAGCAAAAGCCCAATACTAACAATTACCACAGAAATAAATTTATGTATCCACTTTTGTTTGGCAGATAAACATATTTTATTGTTACTTATAGGTGCAAATAATATACACATAAGGACAAGTATCAAATACCCTAGTACAGTTGGTTTTAAATAGATTATAGCCCACTTATCAAGACAACCGAGAAAAAAGCTACCTAAGATACATGTTAACTGCGTTGGAGCATGAGCACCTCCGGTATAATGCCGTAACAATGAAAAGGTAATTACCCAAATTAGGGTATAGCCGAGTGTATGTGATAAAACTCCCCATACGAACAATAACACAATGGTTATAAAAGTGTTCAAGAAACATTCTAAGCCATATCTGTATATTTCTAATTGATCCGCAGAAACATCCTCCCCTGATAGTTCTGCTAACTTATTAGCAATAGATGTAGCCCACTGCGTAATCATTCAAAATCCCCGCTTGTATCAAATCTAGTTGTATATTTGGCGAAAGCACTTATCACAGCTTTGGAATAAGAGCGTGCAATTTGTATAGTCATATGATTTGACAATTCAATCGTTCCTGATGTAATACGATAGATATGTGCCATATTCACAATATAAGAACGATGAGTTCGGATAAATTCACCTGGCAAATGGACAATAATCTTATTTAGGGTAGACATTTGTTCATAGCATTTGCCATCTACAGTCAAAATATCAACATAATGTAATCTGCTTGAAAATGTCAATATATCTGTGTAGGGAATACTTACAATTTCTCGTTTGTTTCGATAAATGTATGTATTATTAGATAACTCTTTCGCAATATCATCCAAACACAGAAAAAGAGTATGCTCTTTGACGGGTTTAAGCAAGTAGTTTAAAGCTCTGACTTCATATCCTCGGAATACATATTCTCTAAAGGCTGTTAAAAATACAATAATGCCATGATACCCAGATTCCCGAAGGCGTTTAGCGACTTCAATTCCATTCATTTGCCCCATTTGTATGTCAAGAAAAAAAGCTGAAGCCTGTATAGTGGTGCATTCGGAGTTTTTTGAAAAATACTCTTCGCCCGATCTGTATTCGTTAATTTCAATATCCCAATCATATTGCTGTCCATATTTTCTTATTCCATTTTTCAGTCGTTCTAATTCAATCACAGAATCTTCCAGTATGGTTATTTTCATTTTCATAGTAGTTTGTCATTCTCCTTATCTGGTATCATAATATGCACAGAAAAAATTTTATTATCGGACGTAATCTGCAATACGCCATCTGCCTTTTCTACAAGCTCTTTTACTCGTCTTATCCCCAGTCCATGTTCTTTTTCTTGTTTGACACTCAAAATGTCTCCATGAATGCTATATTTTATCACACCATCATAATTATTTTCAATGTGGATCAGTATCATATTCTGGTAAGGTTTAATATAAAAATAAATGTACGGCTGCTCGGTTGGATTAGAGCTTATAAGTCTTTCTCCTGCTTCAATGGAATTATTCCATATATTTCCAAGTATGGATGAAAGCTCAACAGAATCAAGCGGAAAATTTTCGGGAACCATAATAGAGTATTCTGTCTTAATTCCGTGTTTTTCCGCATAATCAAGTTTGGCGGTAAGTATGCAGTCAATAGCAATATTTCCTGTTGCTATGGTACTTTGCGTAGCTGTAAGAGTGTTATGGTATTGCTCTGTATATGCTATAAGTTCATCCCATTTCTTCTCTTTGGCTAATACGTTGATTGCATCCACATAAATCTGCATATCGTGTTTCATTTTTCGTAATCGTTCTGTTGTCTCAGATAGGCTATTGAACTCAGTCCTTTCCAGCTCATAAATCTTTTGTTCTTCCAATAATCGTATGTTTTCTTCTTTTGAATATCCTAGCAGATAAATGTATTGCATCAATGCCAAAAACAAAACAATAAAAAATAGGTTGATAAAAGAGAGCCTTGCCGAAAACGAAGAATCATCAAATTTATCAACAGATTCTAAGGTCAGCATTAATATGTAGTGTCCGATTGCAAGTCCAGAAATTGCGATACAAATATATGCAACTTTTTGGAAAGAGGAAAGAGATATGTCTTTATTTCCAATATAATGAAATAGCAATACAAAAATCGCTATCATTGCCAAGTACAGCATAGTAAATGGCTTTCTCAATTCCCCACCTGTTAACAATTCCAAGGATGCTCCTTTATACAGCGATACTGGAATAAAGAATGTAATCTGTTCTGCAACTAAACATATAATGGAATATGAGAATCCCCAAAAGATACGGAGAATAAAATTATCACGATAAAACAAAATTGCATATACAATATCTAATACACAAGATGATATCAGGGTGACATAGGATGATACTCCCATTTTATTGAGCGTACATAAAACAGCAAACTGCATGAATGCAAAAAGAAACATCCAAACTGCCTGATGTTTATAATTTGCTCGAATATGCAATTTTGTATGGATGAATATTAGAAACAAAGCCAGTTCTAAGAAATCAACAATATATTCCCACATTGAATCAATATATAGCACAGTTTCCACTTCCTTAAATCATTTTCAAATATAATTATATCATTAATGAAGTGGGCACACAACATAATATGCTACCGTTCGTGCATTTTGGGCTACCATTCGTGCATAGAGGGATTAAAAAAATAAATACTCTGTTATATTAGGCACATATCATGGTAAACAAGTAAAGTTACCCGGAATTGCCAGACAATTAAGAAAGCGAGGTGATAACTATGGACAATAAACAAGTGAACAAGGCACTCCAGAAAAGTGCCCGTCTCGTGTAACGATCGTTATTTGCCTGACCTTTATGCGGAACCGGAGGTTTCCTATGAAAAAAAACTATTGCATTAAGTATATGCACACTCGTTCTTTCGTTGATATGTATAGGAATCGTAAAGATTTCCAATTATGATATTAGAAAATTCGGTGATCTTGAAAAGACACATTGTGTTACATTAGTTGAAAAGCTTAAGCTGTGTTAATTGCTGCAGGCATATGGGATCCATATGCCTGCTTATGACCTAGTTCTGATAATCTATGTCTGATGATGTCTTCAGCGGGTAGGAAATAAGAGCAGCGGAGTCAAGATCTTCATGGTGCATGTCTATTGCACAGATGCGGCTGTTGTCATAGGTGCGGTAGTAGTATATGCCCTTGTCCATGTTGCAGCAAGAGGAATAGATCGTGATCTCGTATTTGCCATTGCCTAAGTCGCAGCATCCTCGCTGCTGTTCAACGGAACCAAGAATATGGAAAAACTGGCTGACGGAGGAGGCTTCAGAATCATCTGAGATAGAATTCATACGTGTAAAGGCAACCTTTACAAAGCGTGAACCGGAGGATAAGTCTCCCGGTATCCCGATACCTCCCATACCGCGGCTGTATTCATCAAGGGAAAGCCCCTTGGCAAAGGTGCTTTCGCCAGCAGCTGCCGACACACCCCGGTAGTCATTAAGCCTGAATAGCTGGATGTCGAATGTAGGATTGTTTGTCATTACTCCTACAGGATTTTCATATATGTGCAGACCATCTTTTACCGATTCAACAACGATCTGTCCGGTCTGGTCCGCTATCATCCAGTGAAGGGGCGTTATAGGAAGCTCCTTACTGAATGGGATACCAACAAGCCTTATTCTCTCAAGAAGCTTCCTGGCATCATCTAATGTCTTGCACTGTCCCAGTACCCATGGGATAAACTCAAACGGAGCTACTTCATCCTTATCATCATCACAGGGCTTCCCGAAATATCCGTTTCCCGGGAAATTGAGCCCTGCCATTGAAAGACCGAATTCGTTAGTCGCATCGTAGTACAGGGGAAAACCCTCGCATACAAAGGCCATGCCGATAATAGCGTGGTGAGTCTTCATCGTATTATTTTTACGGAATGGTATGGGAAAATTTCTCGGAGTGATAGTAACGGACTCCTGATATGAGAATTCGAGATCAAGATTTCTTCCGAAATAATGATCAGCTGTCTGATATGTGACACATGTACACATGGTATGCCTCCTTTTGGTCTGATTGGTATTAACTCTTATACACCCATATTTTAATCCAATATCAGAAGTAATACAAGCATTTCTATATGGCCGGACATTCTCTGGGAGGAGCCATGGCGGGGAATTTTGCGGCAGAGCATAAGAATATCGTATATTCCTGTTGAAATAGTCTGCGCTAAAATTTATAATTAAGGGAAAACAAAAGAAAGTCAGGAGTTAGAATGAAGTTCATTTCGTGGAATATAGATTCGCTAAATGCGGCTCTTACATCGGATTCAGATAGAGCTGCGCTTTCAAGGCAGGTGCTTTCTACGATCGCTGGAGAGGATCCTGATGTCATTGCCATCCAGGAGACCAAGCTTTCGGTAGCCGGTCCGAATAAGAAGCAGGATGCAGCCCTGAAGGAATTTTTCCCGGGATATCAGGTGGAATGGGTCTCTTCACAGCCACCGGCCAGGAAGGGCTATGCCGGGACCATGGTACTTTTCAGGGAAGGCATGGAGGCAAAGACCACGGCTCCAAGGATCGGAGCACCGGATACAATGGACTATGAGGGCAGGATCCTGACAGTTGATTTCGGTGATTATTATTTTGTGAATGTATATACTCCAAATGCAGGGAGCGAGCTGAAGCGACTTGCAGACAGACAGATCTGGGATAAGCTCTATGCTGATTATCTGGCCTCTCTGGATAGTAAGAAACCAGTGATAGCCTGTGGCGATTTCAACTGCGCGCATGAGGAGATAGATCTGGCTCATCCGGAGAATAACCATTTTTCTGCAGGGTTTACAGACGAGGAGAGGGAGGGCTTTACCAACCTTTTGAACAGAGGCTTTGTTGATACCTTCCGTTTGCTTCATGGAGATATTCCATCGGTATATTCCTGGTGGGCTCAGCGTATCAGGACCTCGAAGATCAATAATTCGGGCTGGAGGATCGATTATTTCCTTGTGAGCGATCGTATAAAGGAGCGGGTAAGGCGGTCCGAAATGCTTGACTCCGGTCCAAGGCAGGACCATACACCGCTTGTTCTGGAAATGGATTAAGAGCTGCATCTTTATGAGGTGGATGATGATCACAGGTAGGCAGCAGGCGCTTGATTTTGGTTTATCCTTCCCGGATACCTATCAGGATGCGCCATTTCATGATGATAACTGGCAGCTTGTCAGATATAAATGCAATAAAAAGGCCTTTCTATGGACCTATGAGAAAAACGGATTCATAAATCTTAATGTAAAGGTCGACCCGGACAAGGCTCTTTTCTGGCGTGATATGTACCAGTCGGTTGTCCCTGGATACCATCTGAACAAGGATCACTGGAATACCATCATACTGGACGGGACTGTTCCTGACGACGATATAAGGCAGATGATAGCTGACAGCTATGATGCCATCTCTTTTAGCCCTGCAAGACGGATCTATGAGGCAGTTAAACGGATCCCAAGGGGATGCGTGGCTACATACGGACAGGTCGCCCGTATGGCAGGCGATCCGGGAATGGCAAGAGCAGTCGGAAACGCTCTCCACAGGAATCCTGATCCGGATAATATCCCATGCTACAGGGTCGTGAACTCTAAGGGGCAGCTGGCGGAGAAGTTTGCATTTGGCGGAGAAGGCAGGCAGGAAGAGCTGCTTCGCTCGGAGGGAGTTTTGGTCACAGACGGAAAAGTAGACCTGGATAGGTTCGGATGGAAAGAATAATATGGCTGAAAAGGTGTATAACAGACTTGAAATAAGGCTTGCTGAGAAAAAGGATATAAAGAGAATAGGAGAGCTTCTGGAACAGGTTAACAGGATCCATCACGATATCAGGCCGGATCTGTTCAGGCTTGGAAGAAAGTATTCGGAAAGGGAACTTGAGAAGATCATAGGAGATAAGTCGACTCCTGTGTTTGTCGTTACAGATAGAGAAGACGGTATGCTGATCGGCTACTGTATGACCAGGCTTATAGAGATAAAGGACGATCAGATCAGGACGGATATAAGGACCATATACATAGACGATCTCTGTGTTGATACAGCTTTTCGTGGCAGGCATGCAGGACTGGCGCTATATGAGGCAGTGAAGGAATTCGCCAGAAGAAATAGCTGCCAGAACGTAACGCTACATGTCTGGGAAGGAAACGATGGGGCCAGAGCCTTCTATGAGACAATGGGTATGAAGCCTATGTATACATGTATGGAGGAGAAGCTATAGGGGCAGCGGATAGCAAAGCCTCAAACCTCATCAGTTTCCTCTTCTCCTTTCATTCTGCCGTATTTTCTGGCAAATTTCCCTGACTATCCCTGCTTTCAAATATATTTCAATTTTTATAATGAACTATTGGAAGTGTCTTTTCGACAGGAATGCTGAATGTGTTTTTATTTAGGTAAAAGATTTTCTCCTGAAAGGAATATGTTTCTAAGAAAATTGATATATTATTTTCGGATCAGTCAATTTATACTGATACAGTAAGGCATATTGGCCCGTCCGAAAAGGGGAAAGCGGTAGTAGAACAGGCAGGGCCCTAAGTGCTGGAAGGAGGTTATTTTTGAAACGAGGAAATGAGACAGGGAAGGTAAGGAGCAGGCTTCTGGGGCTTATCCTGGCGCTTGCCATGGCGGTCACACTGCTGCCAGGGACGCTGCTTTCCGGAATTGCAGCAACAGAGGGTGCATCCAAGGGGATCAGGCTCTATATCAAGCTTGTGGATGGACAGACAGCGAAGTCGGTCTATGTGAACTCATGGGGAGGTGAGGTCGAATCAGACAGCACCAATGCGAAGGTTCCGACAGGCTGGGGAACTACCAAGGTATATGGTCTTTTATCAGATGGTGTTTCGGGCTTCGGCTATGTAGATCTTACGAGCGATAAACTTGAAGGAATGCAGCTTGTGACTCTTGATAATTCAGGAACTGCAAAGACACAGGCTGATATATGGAATCCCGCTGTCCTTAAGGCAGGAGTAGACAAGGTCTATTATGACCAGAAAACAGCTAAATGGTACAAGGACCAGTCGCTTACTGAGGAAATAAAGGCAGCTGAGGTAAAGAATGTCTTTGTGCTTGCCGGTACTCTTCCTGGAGCAGGCTGGAAAGCATCAGCTTCAGATAATGAGGCAAATACTTTTAAAGCGGCAGAAGAAAATAAGTTCTCGATCAGCTATGAGCTTTCGGCAGGTAAATACGAGTTCAAGGTCCTTCAGGATCCTGACAACAAGGGATGGAAGCTGCCATGGAATGTTCAGGGTCTTAAAACCGGAGACGGCGGTAATTCTATACTTACTGTTGATAAGCCTTCAAAGCTTACCCTCTCTCTTGACGCGACAGATACAGACAAGAAGGTCAATGTAAGTCTTGCGGGGATAAAGAGCCTTGTATTCGATTCTCAGCCTGCTCAGGTAGTTGCCGGAGAGACTGTCTCACTTGATACTGATGCGGTCTACTACAACGGGAGTGACGATAAGGGAGAGCAGGTAAAGGTTTCCTATACTCTTGAGGATGGAGTCAGGGGAGCTTCGATAACAGACGGGAATCTGTCGGTAGATAAGGACTTCTCGGATGATTCAGTTACAGTAGTTGCGGCATACGGCGATTACACGCAGAAGGTTACCATACCGGTAGTAGCAAAGGAATATAAGGTAAAGATAAACTTCTACAACCAGGACTGGGATGTGACAAAATCTGATATCTACATTTGGAAAGTTGGTAGTAGTAGTCAGAATACGACAGTAGCCCTGAGCGGGACAGTAGAGGATAAGGAAAACGGTATCACCTGGGCAAGTGGTACAGTGACCCTGCCTTATAATGAGCTTGGTCTTATCGCAAGAAAGACAGCAGGCACCTGGGCTGCCGGTCAGGACGGCGACCATTCATTTACTATTCCTGAGGATAAGACAGAGATTACCCTCTGGTATGTATTTGGCAAGGATCCAGTTACTGAAAAGCCTGAGGTAGAGACTCACGCTTCCCGTTATCTGGACTTTACATATACGAATACAGCAGCCAAAAAGCCGTTTTTCTACAGCTGGTCTATAAATGATACGACTAAGTTCCTTCTGGATAAGCAGGAGGATGGCAGCTGGCATAAGAGGATAAAGATCCCTTACGGCGTGACGGATGTGAAATTTGTTCTGGGACTTGACGATTCCGCAAGTGACTGGGTAAAGGACGGCGGAGATCACGAGATCTCGTTTACAGCTGATCAGAATCTGATATTTGTAAGGCTTGATAAGGGCAGTGAGCCGGTGCTTTCGGCGCCTCTTAACAAGGGATACGAGATCGACACAGCAAAGAAGAAGGTCAACTATTACTATAGAGATGATCAGGCTCTGCTCGACGACTCGCTTTCCTCGAAGAAGATTTCGCTCGAGATAGAAGGAAAGAGCAGCATTGACCTGACCTATGATCAGGCAGACAAGCGCTTCGAGGGATCAGCTCCTCTTGAGGAAGGAAGGACAAAGTACCGTTACAGTGTGGATGGTAAGGCGCTAACAGACGCCTTCAATGAGAATAGGACAGATGACGGATATTCATACTTTGACTACTACAGGCCTGACATTACTGTAAAGGCAGTATCAGACAAGGGGAGCCTGAATTATAACACAAACGATGTCATAAGGCTCATTGTGGACCAGAAGAATATTTCAGAAACTAATCCGAAAGCAGAGATAAAAAGCGCATATGTTGATGCCAGCGCTCTTGGGGCAGGAAAAAGACAGATAGATCCTGATAACCTTGCTGTAACGATTGCCTGCACAGAGGATATAAAGGAAGGAAGCTATGAGCTTCCGGTATCAGTTATAGACCAGTTTGGCAACAGCTATTCGACTACAGTCACTGAAAAGGTGACAAAGAGGACGAAGTCAGGCGCTGCGGATGATTTCGACTGGGATGAGGCGACGATCTACTTTATGGTTACAGATCGTTTCTTCGATGGAGACAGCTCAAACGATGCAGCAAATGATCAGTTCCTTACTGACGAGGAGAAAAAAGAAGGGATCACCACCTATGGCAAAAACGCAGGACTCTATCATGGAGGCGATTTCAAGGGTATTGAGAACAAGCTTGATTATCTTAAAGATCTGGGAATAAATACCATCTGGATCACTCCGGTAGTGCAGAATATTCCTGGAGTAAAGGTTGGAGCAGATAATCATGGAGACGATGTCCCGTACAATTCAGCCTACCATGGATACTGGGCAAGTGATTTCACGAAGTTAAATCCGGCTCTTGGAACAGATGCTGACTTTAAGAGCATGATAGACAAGGCTCATTCCAAGGGAATAAAGATCATGGTGGACATGGTCGTAAATCATGCAGGCTATGGCACAAAGAGCACCTTTGGCTCCATGCTCCGTTCAGGAGATGATATAGTAAAAGGAGATGACCAGAAGTCAAGCCTTTCGGATCTGCCTGATTTCAAGACAGAGGATAAGTCTGTAAGGGATAAGCTTGTCGCATGGCAGAGTGCCTGGGTGGAAAAGTTCGGGATCGACTATTTCCGTGTCGATACTGTAAAGCATGTGGATCTCGCTACCTGGCAGGCGCTTAAGAATTCCCTTACTGATATCAACCCGTCATTTAAGATGATAGGAGAATATTCAGGAGGAGGCTACGCCTCAAACGGCATGACCCTTGGCAGCGGAGCCATGGACTCGGATCTTGACTTTGATTTCAACGACTGGGCCACCCAGTTCGTAAAGGGATCGGTTTCTGCTACAGAGAGCAATCTTACAGGAAGGAACAAGAGACTTGATTCCACCTATCTGACAGGTCAGTTCCTTGGAAGCCATGACGAGGACGGATTCGTATATAAGCTCAGGCAAAATGGAATGAGCGCGTCAGATGCGCAGGCAGCAGGCCTTGTTGCTGCATCTCTTCAGCTTACAGCAAAGGGACAGCCTGTGATCTATTATGGCGAGGAGATAGGACAGTCAGGCGCAAATAATTATCCTTATCAGGACAACAGATATGATCTCGACTGGTCAAAGGCCAATGACAGCAATCCTGTATTCGCACATTACAAGAAAATGCTGTCTATACGTAACAGATTTACTGATGTCTATGCACGTGGAGACAGGAAGACGATCGAGGCAAATGACAGCAAGGGCTACGATGTCTTTACCAGAAGCTATGATGGCACCACTCTTTACAATGTGCTGAATACAAGAAATGCTGCACAGCCGGTTGTGATCAGTGGATTAGCGCCAAACGGAGTTTATACTGATCTCTACAGCGGAAAGACTATGACAGCTGATGCGAGCGGCAGTCTCACGGTAAACCTTCCTGCATCATCTGACGGCGGTACAGTGATCTTTGGAAAAAAGGTATCAGGGAACTCATCATCTGGCGCTGGATCTGCTTCTGGATCTGGATCTACTTCTGGATCTGGTTCTGCATCCGGCTCATCTCAGGGAAGCTCCTCTGCTTCAGAAGGCAGCTCTGAGAGCAAGCCAGATGAAGACGGAAAACAGGATAAGCCATCATCTGATCAGAAGTCATATTCCCTTGAAGGCGATGCTGCTAGCGGCAGTCTGGTAATAAAGGATAAGACTGGAAAGACAGTAACAGATCAGATAGTCGAGATAGACGGAAAGAAATATGCTACAGACAAGGATGGCAGTGTCGCTGTTAACAGATCTGTAAAGATCGATGGCAGGAAGTATGTCGCAACGAAGGACGGTACTCTTGCGACAAAGGGGCTTGTAAAGGTCGGAAAGAAGACCTTCGTAGTAAAGAAGGATCAGACTGTCGCCTCGGCTTCAACTGTAAAGATCGGAAAGTACACCTATGTCGCATGCAAGGATGGCCTTTTAGCAAGGAAGACCATAGTAAAGACTTCTGATGGAACAAGGTACTATGCTGACAAGAATGGCCGGATCGTAAAGAAAAAGGTCGTTAGCGTAAAAGGAAAGAAGTATTACACTGATTCCAAGGGACGTATAGTAACCACAAAGTGGGTCAGGGTTGGAAAGAAGAAATACTACTGCTCCAAGAGCGGCAGGATAACAAAGACTGTTAAGATTTCAAAGAAGAAATAAGTCAGAATAAAAGCAACTGACATGAAAGAAATCGCCCGGGATTTCCCGGGTGATTTTTTGCAGTACAAAAATAAATGATTTCGGTTGTAATAACAACAGACATGCGCTGACCTACCTGTTATTATTAACAAAAATATTGCAGGTTTCCTGATTATTTTTGTAGACTTTTTACAGAATCTAAAGTATAATTAACTGAAGACTTGTGAATTTTGCAGAGTATTAAAAGGAAAAGGTATGTAGATGGGTTATATTTTAACAAAAGAAGATTTTGATCAGGTGATCAGAAATCTCCTGAAATCCTATCGGATATTTGCGCCGGTAAGAAGGAAAGGTGCCGGGAGATTTACAGATGTGGATGCTGTGATCTATGATGAGATCACAGAGGGGACTCAGATAGAACTGGAGGCTAAGTCTGACTATTCGGCCAAGGAGTTTTTGCTGCCTCTGTCCGAGACCCTGTTTTATTTTACCGAGCAGGAAGTCAAGGAAGCAGATCTGGATAAGAGACCAGTTCTCTTTTTCGCCAGAAGCTGTGATCTAAACGCCATAAGGAGGACGGACCAGATCTATCTGGCAAACGGTGACGCAAGGGATCCTTTCTATCAGAGGAGACGGGATCTGATAAGGTATGTCCTGATCGGATGTCCACAGTCCTATGAGAACTGCTTCTGCGTTTCCATGGATTCAAACAGATGGGATGGAGATTATGTTTTCTCAGTAGAGTACTCCGATGGACAGATCCGATCGGATGTAGCCGATGACAGCTTTGATGGCTTTTTTGCTCAGGTCTCTGGACTGGAAAAGGCAAGCGTCTCGCCAGCCTATGTTACGGAGAACAAGGTAAAGGTCGATATTCCTGACCAGATACCGGCAAGTGTGATAAAGAGCGATCTCTGGGATGAATACACTACCCGCTGCATCAACTGCGGCAGATGCAATTTCGTCTGTCCTACCTGTACCTGCTTTACAATGCAGGATGTCTATTATTCAGACAATGGCAGGGCAGGAGAAAGACGCAGGGTAGCGGCATCATGCATGGTAGACGGTTATACCGATGTGGCCGGAGGCGGATCCTACCGCAAGAAAAACGGAGAGAGGATGCGTTTCAAGGTTCTGCACAAGATATCAGATTTCAAGAAGAGATTTGGATATCAGATGTGCGTTGGCTGCGGCAGATGCGATGATGTCTGCCCGGAGTACATATCCTTTACCAATATCATCAAAAAGGTAAGCAGGGAAAGCAGGGAGGTGGAGTCATGACGAGTACTAATCCTTATCTTCCATTCACATCTGAGATACTTGATGTGATAAAGCATACAGTCAAGGAATATACCTTCAGAATGGCCTTTCGTGGTGATGTGCGCCCGGGGCAGTTCTTCGAGGTCTCGATGCCTAAGTATGGAGAGGCTCCTATCTCTGTGAGCGGGATAGGTGACGGCTTTGTGGACCTTACTATAAGAAGGGTCGGCAGGGTTACAAATGAGGTCTTTGAGAAATACAAGGGCAGTTCTCTTTTCCTGAGAGGACCATACGGCAATGGATTCGATGTGGACCTCTACAGGGACAGTGAGGTCGTTGTAGTAGCAGGTGGTACAGGAGTTTCTCCGGTGAGAGGGGTGATCCATGCCATAAGCCAGATGCCTGATGCAGCGGATAAGTATGTGATCTGCGGCTTTAAGTCGCCGTCGGATATGCTCTTTCGGGATGATCTTAAAGACTGGGACAATAAGCTTAATCTGATACTGACGGTTGATTCGGCGCCGGAGGGATATGCAGGAAACACAGGGCTTGTGACGAAATATATAGCTGACCTGTCTCTTAGGGATCCGTCGAAGGCTAAGGCAGTCGTAGTCGGACCACCTCCTATGATGAAGTTTACCATAATAGAGCTTCAGAAAAAGGGATTTAGGGATTGCAATATAACTGTCTCTCATGAGAGAAAGATGTGCTGCGGCCTGGGCAAGTGTGGCCACTGCAGGGTTAACGATACCTATATCTGCCTTGACGGGCCGGTGTTTAACTACGAAAAGGCAAAGAATTTTGCGGATTAAGGGAGGCATTTGATGGGAAATCTTGATGTAAATGTACCAAAGCTTAAGAAAAACGCTTTTCGCTATTCCAAGGTCCGCGGAGAGACAGCCTCTAGAATAAGGATCCCCGGAGGAGTGATCGATGCTAAGTCTATGGCCAGAGTAGTGGAGATAGCTGAGAAGTACGGGACAGGAGAGATCGATATAACAAACCGCCAGGGCATAGAGATACCTGGAATAAGACTTGAGGATGTGGATAAGGTAAATGCCTGTGTCCAGGAGATAATTGATGCTCTTCATATAAACCAGACCGAGAAGAAAGCCGGTTATCCTGCATCCGGGACCAGAAATGTGATAGCCTGTCCGGGAGCCAGGCTTTGTCCATTCGGCTGCTATGACACTACAGCCTTCGCCAAAAGGATGGAGAAGGAGATCTATCCTAACGACCGTCATGTAAAGGTGGCTTTTACGGGCTGCTCCAATGACTGTGCAAAGGTAAGGCTTGCCGATTTCGGGGTGATGGGTATGACAGAGCCTCAGTATGATAAGGATCGCTGTGTTGCTTGCGGAGCCTGCGTGAACTATTGCAGGAGACGTTCCGTCGGAGCTCTTTCTCTGGTAAATGGCAAGGTAGTAAGGGATACAGCCAAATGCATAGGCTGCGGAGTATGTGTGACCTACTGTCCTACAAGAGCCTGGACCAGGAGCAGAGAACACTATTTCAGACTTGTTCTCCTGGGACGCACAGGCAAGAAGAATCCGCGTCTGGCCGAGGACTTCATCAAATGGGCAGATGAGGAAAGCATCATAAAGATAGTAAAGAATACCTATGCCTATATAGAGGAATACATAGATCAAGATGCAGTAGAGCACAAGGAGCATATAGGCTACATAGTGGACCGTACAGGCTTTGACGAATTCAGGAAATGGATCTTCGAGGGAGTTGAGCTGGGGC
The DNA here is from genome assembly GCF_052064335.1 of Candidatus Weimeria sp. HCP3S3_B5. Lineage (NCBI taxonomy): Bacteria > Bacillati > Bacillota > Clostridia > Lachnospirales > Lachnospiraceae > Candidatus Weimeria > Candidatus Weimeria sp. HCP3S3_B5. Next base: position 22,385 of record NZ_JBQHVU010000014.1, read on the forward strand.
CAAAGGCAGAGGTAAACGAGAGGGTTTACTGGGGCGGAAGACACTATGACAGGTACGGCGGATAAATATCATCCGAACAGATACTGCAGGTCTGCTGACAAGCGGGCCTGTTTTTTTAGAAAAAGAAGCTGTCAATTTCACTTTCTCTTGTGGTAAAATGTGGCTGAATAGATAAGGAGGTAGCCAAATGCATAATAAACCGGATCCTAAGGATATGATAAAAAAGGGCAGAGGCTTTTTTGCAGAGTTTCGGGAGTTCATAACGAAGGGAAATGTGATGGATATGGCTGTCGGCGTGATTATCGGGGCAGCATTCCAGAATATCATCAATTCACTTGTGAATGATATACTGATGCCTGTGATATCAAAGGTCACAGGCGGAGTGGATTTCACGAACTGGTTTATAAGCCTTGACGGAAGTCATTACAAAACGCTTGCACAGGCAAAGAAGGCAGGAGCAGCAACCGTAAACTACGGAACCTTTCTTACCTATGTGATCAACTTCATTCTGATGGCTCTTGTGATCTTCGTAATGGTAAAGATCGTAAACAGGATCCGGACCACAGTCGAGAGGGAAAAAGAGGCTTCTGCCCCGGACACAAAGGAATGCCCGTATTGCAGAAGCCGTATACCGATCGCTGCAGTAAGATGTCCTTACTGTACATCCGAGATAGAATAGCTCTTATTCAAGAGTCAGGAGCAGTGCCATCTTGAAGCGCTTTGTAGCCTTTACGAAGTGCCTGCCCTGCTTTGCGAAGTGGAAGTTTTCTCCAGCCTTTATAGGGTGCTCCTTACCCTCGTAGCCGATCAGGCCACTGCCATCGAGTGCAAAGATCAGGGCCTCGCCAGGGGCTGCATGCTCAGGCAGGGAGCAGCCCTCGTCAAAGGACATTACGACAAACTTCATTTTGTCATTGTTTACTATATCCATATTTACGATCCGTCCTGATGCATAGGGAACCAGATCAGCGAGCTTAAACACCTCGCCAGCCTTTATCATATCATTCATTATCTCTTTCCTCCTGATAGAAACTTCTGTATATACCGCGCCGCCTGAGCTTCTCATTCCAACCGGCTGCTCAGTGGCAGTAAGTATGCATTCGCCGGCGGTAAGCTCTTTTGCTCCGCCTTTTCCATAGACCTCCATACTGCCGGAGGCTACTATTATCAGCTTGTGATAGGAATATATCTCGGCGCTGATATCAGTGTTTTCTCCCAGTGAGAAATAGCTGATATCGAACAGACCATTGTAGACAGATTTCGAGATTGTGCAGCCCCTTACAGGCTCGTTATCTGCTGCGATCGAGAAGACCTCACCTGTCTTTTCTTTGAAATCACTCATTGTCTTACCTCCTTTCCATATCTGGATTCTAATACAAGGAGAAAAGAAAATATGTTGTAAAAGCAACAAGAGCAGAAGAAGGGCCATTTGACAGAGTTATTAAAATCATGTAAACTACATAGGCTAGTTTAACCGATTAAAGAAGTAAAGGAGTTTGCATGAGTACAGCGCAGATCGGCATGTTTGTCACCATGGTAGTCTATCTGGTGGCTATGATAGGAATGGGTGCCGCTTTTTCGAAAAAGAACAGGACAGTAGGAGATTTTTATCTGGGAGGAAGGAAGCTGGGACCATTCGTAACAGCTATGAGCGCAGAGGCAAGCGATATGTCGAGCTATCTGCTGATGGGCATACCGGGCCTTGCCTATCTGTCGGGAATAGCAGATGCCGGATGGACTATTATAGGACTGGCTACCGGTACATATCTCAACTGGCTTATTACAGCAAAGCGCATCAGGAGATATACTGAGGCGACAGGCTCTATCACAGTGCCGGCCTTTTTTTCAGACAGATATGCTGACGATAAGAATATCCTGACACTTATCTCGGCCATAATAATCGTAATCTTTTTCGTTCCATATACAGCAAGCGGCTTCGCAGGCTGCGGCAAGCTGTTTGCAAGCCTTTTCAACACTGACTACCATATAGCCATGATAGTAAGCGCCTGCGTTATCATCGGATATACAATGCTTGGAGGATTCCTTGCCGCATCTACGACTGACTTTGTACAGAGTATCATCATGTCGGCAGCTCTTATCATTATCCTGATCTTCGGCTTTGAAAAGGCAGGAGGTCCGGTTGCAGTCCTTGATAATGCGAAGGGACTGGCCGGCTATTTCTCAATGACAAGGACACATAATGCAGTAAGCAAAGCAGCGGAGCCCTATGGCTTCATCAGGATCATATCGACACTAGCCTGGGGACTTGGATATTTCGGAATGCCTCATATACTGCTGCGTTTCATGGCAATAGAGGATGAAAGGAAGCTTTCGCTTTCTAGAAGAGTTGCAACGATATGGGTGCTTATATCCATGGCCGTTTCAGTCTGCATAGGTATAGTAGGACTGGGAATGTCTGCAGAGGGAGAGATACCTAAGCTTGTCGGATCCGATTCAGAGACTGTCATAATAAAGATCTCTGATCTGCTTGCACGTCATGGTTTAGGATTTGCGATGATAGCGGGAATAGTTCTTTCGGGAATACTGGCCTCTACTATGTCTACGGCAGATTCGCAGCTGCTTTGTGCCTCTTCGTCGATCTCATCGGATATACTGGTCAAGTGCTTCCATGCAAGGATTTCTGAGAAGAAGCTTATGGCAATAGCAAGAGCCGCTCTTGTCGGGATCGGAATAATAGGAGTGGCGCTGGCCTGGAATCCGAACAGCTCTGTATTCCAGATCGTAAGCTTCGCATGGGCTGGCTTCGGGGCTACATTCGGACCGGTCATGATCCTGGCACTTTTCTGGAAAAGATCAAATAAGAATGGTGCTCTGGCAGGACTTGTTTCCGGAGGCATAATGATCTTTGTCTGGAAGTTTGCGATACGTCCTCTCGGAGGAGCATTTGATATATATGAGCTTCTGCCGTCATTTGCCGTGGCGCTGCTGTTTGATATCATAGTAAGCCTCTGCACAAAGGCTCCTGATAAAAAAATTACAGAGGTCTTTGAAAAAGTTGACTCTATGTCTTGAAATCTGAGGCTGAATAATATATGCTGATAATATGACCCGGGGCGCTGCATGAGCAGCTGAGAAATATACCCGAGGACCTGATCCGGATAATGCCGGCGTAGGGAGCGTCATATAAAGGTGCTTTTATGCGGATATCCTGATCAGAGGATATCCGTTTTTATATTGGAGGAAAGATCAAATGTACACAACCCAGATGGACGCAGCAAGACAGGGAATAAAGACTCCTCAGCTTATAAGAGTCGCCGAGAAGGAGCATATGAATCCGGATGCTCTGATGGAGCTTGTGGCAAAGGGAGTGGTCGTGATCCCGGCAAACAAGGCTCATAAATGTCTTGACCCGGACGGGATCGGGTCATCCCTTACTACAAAGATAAATGTAAATCTAGGTATATCAAGGGATGTGAAGGATTATGATATAGAGATGGAAAAGGTGAAGGAGGCTGTAAGGCTCGGAGGAAATGCTATAATGGATCTCTCCAGCCACGGCAATACCCAGCCATTCCGCAAGAAGCTTACAGCAGAATGTCCTGTCATGATCGGCACCGTGCCTGTATATGATGCAGTCATCCATTATCAGAGAGACCTGAATACACTGACGGCAGAGGATTTCATCGATGTTGTGAGACTTCATGCAGAGGATGGCGTGGATTTTGTCACACTTCATTGCGGAATCAATAAGAAGACCTTAGAGCAGATCAAAAACGGTAAGAGAAAGATGAACATCGTAAGCCGTGGAGGATCACTGATCTATGCCTGGATGTCGATGACAGGTGAGGAGAATCCGTTCTACTCACACTTCGATGAGATCTGTGATATCTGTGCAGAGCATGATGTGACTATCTCTCTTGGTGATGCATGCAGACCGGGATGCCTCGCTGACGCGACAGATATAAGCCAGATAGATGAGCTTATAAGGCTGGGCGAGCTGACGCAGAGAGCATGGGAGAAAAATGTCCAGGTAATGGTAGAGGGACCGGGACATGTACCTATGGATCAGATAGCTGCAAATATGAAGGTGCAGCAGACCATCTGCAAGGGAGCGCCATTCTATGTGCTGGGACCTCTGGTGACGGATATTGCTCCTGGCTATGACCATATCACAGCAGCTATAGGAGGGGCTATAGCAGCTATGAACGGAGCCTCCTTCCTCTGCTACGTGACACCGGCAGAGCATCTTGCTCTTCCGAATGTCGATGATGTAAGGGAAGGCATCATCGCGTCACGTATAGCAGCTCACGCAGCTGATATAGCAAAGCATCTCCCTCATGCAAGAGATATAGATGACAGGATGGCAGATGCCAGAAGGGTCCTGGACTGGGACAAGCAGTTTGAATGTGCTATGGATCCAAAGACAGCAAAGCAAATCCGCGACAGCCGCCTGCCTGAGGATGATCATTCAGATACCTGCTCAATGTGCGGAAAGTTCTGTGCTGTAAGGTCTATGAACAAGGCACTGGCCGGAGAGACTATAGATATTCTGTAAGAAGGTATATAGGATGCACCATTTGTACCGGGGTACAGATGGTGCATTTTTATGGAAAATTATATAAATAAGGTTTGCCATTGACGGGGATAACGGTTATAATAAATACTAGATTTTTGTCTGAAAACGATTTAGGAGGTCGCAATGAATATAGTATGCCTTGACATGGAAGGTGTTTTGGTGCCGGAGATATGGATAGCCTTTGCGGAGAAGACCGGGATACCGGAATTTCGCAGGACCACCAGGGATGAGCCGGATTATGACAAGCTTATGAAGTACAGGATCGATCTTCTGAAGAAGCATGGTCTGGGACTTAAGGAGGTTCAGGATGTTATAGCAGAGATCGAGCCGCTGGAGGGAGCAAGGGAGTTTTTGGATGAGCTGAGAGCGCTCACTCAGGTGATCATTCTTTCCGATACCTTCGAGCAGTTCGCGACACCGCTTATGAAGAAGCTTAACTGGCCTACTATATTCTGCAATACTCTTGAGGTATCAGAGAACGGCGAGATCACAGACTATCATATGAGAGTCGAGAATTCCAAGCTCACTACTGTGAAGGCTCTTCAGTCTATAGGCTTTGATACGATAGCAAGCGGGGACAGCTTTAATGATCTGGGGATGATACAGGCGAGCAAGGCTGGCTTTCTCTTCCGCAGTACCGATGCGATAAAGGCAGAGTATCCGCAGATTCCGGCGTTCGAGACCTTTGACGACCTGTTTGGCGCGATAAAAGACAGCCTGTAAACGGGGGGGGTATTCCTGGAAGTACTTGGAGGGTTTTATGGCAGATACGAACAGGGAGAATAGGGGGAAAAAGCTTATAGGATTAAGGAAGAAGACAAAAACAGCAAAGACCGTGGACAGAAGGAAGAGTCTTAAGGGGCTTTCTCCGAAGAAAAGGACAGCTGCTAAGAAGTCCGGTCATCTTTTTAATAAGAAGACCAGTGGCAGAAAAGCAGAGAAAAAGGCCGAAAGGGTAATATCCATAAGGACCAAGCTGATACTGCTTATCATACCGGTTACTGTAGCTATAGTAGCCCTGCTTGTAATAGTATCAGCTCAGATGTCAAAAAAGAGAATGAAGGCCATGTCGGAGGCTCAGCTTGATTCGTCGATCGCGAATCAGGCAGACAGCATAGAGGCCTGGCTCAAGCAGAATCTGGAGTTCTTCTCAACTGCAAAGACCGCTATAGAGGCAGCCCAGCCTAAGACACCTGACCAGCTGAAGGACCTGCTCAATGTATATTACGGGCAGAATAAAAGCTGTCCTAACGGACTTTATGTGGCGGGATCAGACGGGAAGTATTTCAAGGCGACCAAGTCTAGTCTTGCCTTTGCAGATGTTGCCAATACCACCTGGTACAGACAGGGCCTTACCAGAGTCAATATGGACTATGGTTCTGCATATATGGATATGGCTGGTAAGTATGTGGTATCGGCCTCTGCACTCTTAAATGATGGGTCTGGAAAGCTGCGTGTCATATCGGCAGATGTATCGCTTGACAGGATAAGCACCATTGTAAACTCAGGGACCAGAATGAAGGGAGCCAATTCCTTCCTGGTTGATTCAAGAGTAGGTACTATTCTTTCTTCACCGAAGTATTCACTTGCCGGGACCAATATCAACAAGTCGAATGATCCGCTGATAAAGGGCGTGGCGGAAAAGATAAAAAAGCATGATCTAGAGGCTGGCACGATAGATGACAAGCTTGTTGAGATGAGAAGTATAAGTGATACGGACTGGGTTCTGGTATCATATGCTCCTATGAGTCTTATCATGAAGGAGGTCGCTTCACTCGGGAGAACTCTTGCCATACTTGGAGTGGTCGCTCTTGCCATACTTGTTGTAATACTGCTTACGGTGGTAAACGGCATCTTTGCCCCTATTTCCGGTATCACCAGAAGCATCACCAATATGACCGAGGGTGACTTTACCATCAAGGTGGATAAGACCTCGCATGACGAGATCGGAGCCATGTCGGGAAGCATCGGAAGGTTTATCGACAGGATGAGAGGAATGCTCTCATCGATAAGCTCTGAATCTGATAAGCTTAAAAGCCAGTCAGAAAACAGTGACAAAGTCTCAAAGGATATGTTGCGTGAGTCCACCTCACAGACAAAGGAGATGGAGAACCTGAATCAGACAGTTGATTCGCTGGCGCTTGCAGTCAACAATATTGCTGAATCCGCGACCACACTGGCCCAGGTGGTTTCCGATACCAAGGAGGATTCAGACAAGACAAATGAAGCGATGGACAATACCGTCCGTATCGCAAGGCAGGGTCGGGAGGATATAAGAAATCTCGGAACGGCAATGGACGAGATAAGGGAATCAAACCAGTCTCTTGTCGAGTCGGTAAACCAGGTCGGAGATGCTTCTAAGCAGATCACCAGGATAGTAGGCCTGATACAGGAGATAGCGGACGAGACCAACCTTCTGTCTCTGAATGCTTCTATTGAAGCAGCAAGAGCAGGAGAAAGCGGAAGAGGCTTCGCTGTCGTAGCTTCTCAGATAGGAAAGCTGGCCAATAATTCAGGAGAGAGCGCTGCCAGCATAAGCAAGCTTATAAACACAGTATCCGAACAGATAAAAGAGGTAGTGGAAAGGGCAGACCAGTCTTACCAGGCAATCGAGAAGAATGCCGGCCTTATCGATAAGACAGTTGAGAGCTTTGACGAGATCTATAAGAATATAGGTCAGTCAAGCAGAAGACTGACAAGAGTCGTTGAAAATATCAGAAAGGTCGAGGATGTGGCGTCAAGCGTAGCAGCCATCTCAGAGGAGCAGGCTGCAAGTACGGCAGAGATCCAGACTACATCCAGGGAGATCGTGGAGCATGCGCGCTCGATCACTAGATCAAGTCAGGATGTGGCTGAGAACTCAAGAGAGCTTTCTGACACCTCAAATGCTCTTGCAGGCTACGTATCGAAATTCAGGATTTAAGGAGGCAAAGATTATGATAAGATATAAGAAATTCTTTTCTCTCCTTACTGCTTTATGTCTGACTGCGGGACTGACCTGCTGTGGATCAGCAGATAATGACTCAACGACTGATGTGACAAGCAGCAAAAAGATTCTGGTCACCATCTCGGATTCGAGGAACGGTACCAGAGGAGATTTCGAGAAGGCCATAAGGAAGGAAGGCAAGGCAGCCGGATATGATATTACAGTACAGCAGACTGCAGGAGTCTTAGACACCCAGATCAAACAGCTGCGTAATGCAAAGCAGCATAAGTTTGGCGGGGTGATCTGCTGGGCGGATGATCCGGATGCTGCAAAGCAGCTTGAGATAGCTGCCAACGGACTACCGATAGTTTTCGTAAACAGCCTTCCTGATGAGGATGCTCTTACCCAAGGCTCATATGTCTATGTGGGAAGTGATGATCAGAAGGCAGGTCAGGATCAGGCCTCTTACGTCTACGATAAGCTTGGAAAGCCAGATAAGCTGAACCTCCTCATGATGAAGGGCAAGAAGGATGCTGATTCGACCGGGAGGAGAACAGACGCAGTCAGGAATTATCTTACCGATCATGGCTGTCAGGTGAATATCGTCTTCTCTGATTTCGCTGACGACAGTACGGATACAGCCTACAGCCTGATGCAGCGCTTCAGGACGACAGGACAGAGCTTCGATGCGGCTATCTGCAATGATGATGCAATGGCGCTTGGAGTCATAAGGTATATGCAGGAGAACGGCCTGTCTACAGACCAGATACCAGTATGTGGCATAGATGGTTCAAAGGATGCGCTTGCATCGATCAAATCAGGCGGAATGTCCTTTACCGATATGCAGCAGACTACAAAGACTGCCAGAGCCTGCATTGATGCGATCGGAAGGATCAAATCTGGAGGCACTATAAATGGCCTTAGCGGAGCATCAGAGGATGGAAAATATATCTGGATCCCTTATCAGAAGGTTACTGCTGATAATGTAGATAAGATCAGATAGTAAGGAGGCAACCTATGAGATCAGGAACAAAGGAAAGCAGGTTTTCACAGATTATCATTGCGGTGCTTGCGATCATACTTGGAGTTTTATGTGTCGCCAGGCCGGATAAGGCGGCGGGCTTTATAGTAAGCGCAGTCGGCCTTATAATACTCATAGTAGGGATCGTGATGATAGTTTCAAAGCTTAAGGATAATAATCTGAGAGTTCCGGCTATTATCCTTGGCGCAGTCATAGCTACTATAGGAATCTTTATCTTCACGCATCCGGATCAGACAATATCTCTTATCTTCATAGCCTTTGGCGTGCTTCTTGTAGCAGATTCCATTCAGGGGATAACCTCAAGCATGGTAATAAAGGAAGCCGGGGGTCCATGGAGCATATCCCTTACTATGGCTCTTATTAGCTTCGTATTCGGTGTGATCTGCTTTATGGCTCCGAAGTTCTTTCCGACGCTTAGCTTTGTGATCATAGGGATAATGCTTATCTACGATGGAGTCACATCCATTTATTCGTCTATAAGGGCGGGCAGAGCGGATAAGTCAGTTGTCGATTCTCATATAGTTGATGAAAAGGACATCTGATATTTCAAAGGAAATGATAAATTGAGAACCATGGAATTCAAAATGGAGAGGACAGGTCTGTTAAAGGTGGGGGACCGTCTTCCCGTAACAGAGTCAAAGCTTCCGAATTCCTATTATTATACTCTGGGAAGGTCTTACGCTATGTCGGCTAACTATACGACACTTGAGAGACTTAAGTCACGAGAGGGTCTGGTAAAGGATATCAGAAAGACTCCCAAAGGGTATTTTGTCACTGTGGAATTTCAGGAGGATGAGACTAGAAACGAGAAGTAAATGAGGTATCTACCAGTTGAAGAACTCACCCGCGGCATGATTTTAGGGCAGGAGATGTATGATCCTGCCGGACTGATGCTTCTGGCGAGACATACAGAGCTTGACGACCAGACAATCGGGATAATAAGTCGTACCGGAGTACCGGGCGTTTATATAGAGGATGAATTCTCCAGAGATGCTGAAATCCGTGATGTGATCTCTTCAGAGGTCAAAAAGTCTGCACTTCAGATAGTTCATGACGTATTTATCCGTGCAGAGCAGGGAGAGACCGTTGATGAGGAAAGGATAGCTTCGATCGTATCCCAGATCACGCGTCAGGTCATAGAGGACAGGGATGTCATCTGCAATCTTGTAAATGTGCGTGCATATGACGGATATACCTATTTCCATTCGGTGAATGTGGCTGTTCTGGCAGGTGTTCTGGGAGCGAAGCTTGGTCTTAGTGAGGCGGAGCTTAATGACCTTATTACTGCCGGCTTTCTCCATGATGTAGGCAAGGTCTTTATCGATATAGATATTATCAATGCTCCTAGAAGGCTTACGGCCGAGGAGAGAGAAGTCATAAAGGCTCATCCCGGAATGGGGTATGAGTTCCTGAGGGACAATTACAGCTTTGATCAGGATGTGCTTCTGGCCGTATATGAGCATCATGAATGGTTTAATGGTGAGGGATACCCGAGAGGGATCAAGGGTGATCAGATCACCTTACCTGCAAGGATCCTTAAGGTGGCGGACGTATATGATGCTATGACGGGGAAGAGAAGCTACCATGACCCGTATCTGCCAAGTGATGTCCTTGAGTACATAATGGGACGGGATGGAATGGAATTTGACCCTGACGTCGTGGCTGTAATGAGCAGGGAGCTCTGTCTCTATCCTGTCGGATGTGAGGTGGAGCTGTCTGACGGCAGGAGAGCTCTTGTGATTGAGAATCATAAGGGAGCCATACAGAGACCTAAGGTCAAGATATATGACAGCGGAGAAGAGATAGATCTTGCTTCAGACAGGAAGTCATGGAACCTTACAATAGTAAAGCTGTTTTTATGAGGAATGAATGAATACCCAGGGTGCAAACGAGATAGATCTGCTTCTGGCCGAGAGCTTCAAAAAGCTGGCGAGGACACATCAGATCGAAAAGATCACAATCAGACAGATCACGGATGAGGCCGGGGTGATAAGACCAACCTTCTATAATCACTTTCAGGACAAGTATGAGCTTCTGGAGTGGATCATAAGAAGGGAGCTTATTGATCCGATAGAGCCGCTCCTTGATAACGGAATGCTTAAGGAGGCACTTATCCTTCCTCTCACTACTATGGAGAAGGATAAGGAATTCTATACAAGAGCTGTAAATCTTGAGGGACAGAATTCCTTCTCGGAGACACTGAGAAAGGCCATATCTGAAATGTCCCTTAAGCGTCTGAACCGGAAAAAAATAGAGGAGCTTCTGCCATACAAGAAGTGGCTTACTGCTGAGAGGGTGGCGGATTATTTCAGCGCGGCCTTATGCTATGCAGTGATCGAATGGGTAAAGGACGATATGAGAGTGCCGATGAATGAGCTGGTTGATATTTTTATCTATATTGCCAGCCATTCTCTGACGGAAATCATTTCAAATCTGTACCAGTAGACGGTCAGATATCACTTCTATTACAAATCGTAAAAAGTGTATCGCTCTTATCTACACGCGAAATAGAATGAATATTTAATAAAGCGATACTTTTGGATATAGTATAAAAAAAGCTACTACTGGAGGATTCATGAACTGGTTAGGTAATCTGCTGATCATAGTCGGGATCAGCTTTGATATATATGCGGCAATGGAGATCCGCGGAGCCATGCTCGCGAGGATCAAGCCGAAGGCGCTTATACTTGCAAGTCTTATCATCACTCTCATACAGTGCGTATTTTTCTTTGGGGGATTCTTTATTTCATACGGCCTTATAAGCCATGATCAGATGGCGGCAGCCAATGCCAGACCGCTCGGGAATACTCTTGCCGCGATCATATTTTTTGCACTTGCAGTCAGGCTTATACATAAGGCCATAAGGCATGAGGAAATAGAAGAGAAAAGAGAAGAGATGAGCCTTAAGACCTATTCTCTTATAGTGCTTGTCGGAGCGGTTTATACTCTCTTTGCAGGACTTGCCTGCGGTCTTACCGAGTCGAATATATGGCTTATGCTGATAACGATAGTCGTATCTACAATTGTTGTTGTTTCAGCCGGCGTCTACACCGGATACAGATATGGCTTTGCATCAAGACCCAGGGTATATCTGTCAGGAGCAGCCCTTCTGATTATCGCCGGGGTCTGGTCTATTATAAGGTCTGTAATATCATGAAGAAAAGAACAGAAGAAATACTAAAGCGGCTGGACGGAGTTTACGGCAGAGATATTCCCTGCTATCTGCATTATGAGACTCCGTGGCAGCTGCTTTTTTCTACAATAATGTCAGCCCAGTGTACCGACAGGAAGGTAAACGAGGTAGCAGAAAGGCTCTATAAGAAGTATCCGACCGTAAAGGCATTTGCGGATGCACAGATAGAAGAGCTGGAGCAGGATATAAGAGCGACAGGCTTTTATCATACAAAGGCAAGGAATCTGAAGGCCTGCGCGAGGAGACTGCTGGAGGATTATGACGGCCAGGTACCGCGTACCATAGAGGAGCTTACTTCCCTGCCGGGAGTCGGACGCAAGACAGCAAATGTGATCCGAGGGAACATATATCATGATCCTTCAATAGTTGTAGATACCCATGTCGGACGTATCTCAAGGAGACTGGGACTAACAGAGGAAAAGGATCCTGCCAGGGTCGAGAGGGATCTGATGAGGGAGATTCCAAAAGACCACTGGATAGCCATAAATATCCAGTTCATTGCTCTTGGCAGAAGTATCTGTACGGCCAGATCACCTAAGTGTAATGAGTGCTTTTTAAGCGACATATGTGGTGGTATATAGATCACTTTTCGTTTCGAATCCGGTCAAGCTCTCTTAATACTGTACCCTTTGTCATAAGGTCCATGGACTCTACCTTTTCATAAAGCGCCTCAAACTTATCAGGCATAGAAAGAACCCTGTAGCATTCACCCAGCAGGGTATAGTCAGCGGATACGTCGGACCCAAGTCCTATCGCATATTCTAAGATACAGGAAGCCTTCTGATATTCCTTTTTTTCCATAAAGCATTTGGCCAGATCGCAGAGAAGGACCTCGACACGGTTGAACCTTTCTCCGATCTGCTGCATCTCACCTAGGTTTTTACGACCGTATTGAAGCTTCAGATCAGTGTTTGACATACCGTTAAGGTTAAGGAGCCGACTGGAGGAGAGTTGTCTAAGCTCATCTATAATCATGTCAGCCTCTTCATCCGGATTGTCGTCAAAAAAAGATAGTGGAAATTTTTCCAATGGAATGGTAATATATTGGATAGTGTTCAGATCTCTGGCAGGAGTAAGGTCAGCGTGCCTTTCGTTCTCCCAGAATTCTTCATCGGTCTGCTTTTCCTCAGATTCAAGATGTCTGATCCTAAAAGCAACGAAAAGGATGAATGCCAGGATCGTAAGCGTAAGGACAGGTAGATGTGATATTCTGATAAGTAGTATCATATAATGCCTTTCTTTTTCATAATTGTAGCACTTTTGCCGGAAGGAATAAATAGATGAAAAAATGGTTGTTGGCCGGGGGGTTAACAGCGGGAATCATTATCGGAGGGATATTTTTAAGGACAGAGGATGCTTCCGCTGCCATGCGCATTGCAGACAATGTTTATATAGGCTCGGTAAATGTCTCCGGAATGGATGAGAAGGAGGCGTCTGTGGCTCTTGATCAGTATGCACAGGAGGCAGAGGATAAGAGCATAACATTATCAAGCGGCAAGAAGTCGATTAATGCAAAGTCCTCTGATCTGGGGCTGTCACCGGATCCGGGGGACAGCATCTATCAGGCTTTGAATTACGGCAAGAAGGGCAATCTTCTCGAGAGATATTGCCAGAATAAGGATATTAAAAACGGCAGGAAAAAGGTCTTTGCTCTGGGAACAACAGTTGATACCACAAGGGCCAGGAAGTTTTTAAAGGATAATGAAGACCGGCTTACCAATGAGCCGGTTGATGGTACTCTTTCACACAGGAATGGCAAGTTCACATACGTAGCAGGCAAGAAGGGCTACGAGCTTGATATCGATGCCTCGGTCAAGGTAATAGCTGATTATGCTGCAAAAGGCGAGGAGGATTCTTCCGGTAAGCTTGCGCTTGTGACAGTAGAGAAGGAGCCGAGAGGAAGCGCAAAGGAGCTTTCTTCTGTAAAGGATCTGCTCGGTACCTTCACGACGAATTACTCTGCTTCTACAGCTGCAAGAAAACAGAATGTAGCGAATGGTGAATCAAAGATAAACGGAACGGTACTCTATCCCGGGGATAAATTCTCAGTGGCAAAGGCGCTTAATCCTATGTCAGCAGAGAACGGATACGAAAAGGCTCCATCATATGAGAACGGTACGACGGTCATGACATATGGCGGAGGTATCTGTCAGGTCTCGACTACTCTTTATAATGCAGTGATCAGGTCTGAGCTTACTGTGATAAAGAGATACAACCATTCAATGATGGTGCATTATGTCAAGCCGTCAGAAGATGCTGCCATAGCCGGAGATATAAAGGATTTCCAGTTTGAAAACAGTCTTAAGTATCCTGTCTACATCGAAGGAAGCGCAGATGGCAACAATATCACATTCAGTATTTACGGCAAGGAGACAAGAGAAGCGGGGAGAACCGTGGACTTCGAGAGCAAAACGACTGATACCGTAAAGTACAAGACCAGGTTCACGGCTGACTCGTCACAGCCGGTAGGCTATATCACAAGCACCGGAGATATTCCTCATGACGGACTTAAGGCTGAGCTTTGGAAGATAGTAAAGAAGAACGGACAGGAGGTAAGCAGGACAAGATTCAACAGCTCGGTTTATAAGGCTACAGATGCCACATATTCGGTTGGGACAAAGTCGGATTCGCCGGAGGCCGTGGCTGCCATAAAGGAGGCCATTGCAAGCGGAGATCTTGATAAGGTACGTGCGGCGGCAGCCAAATGGAAGAACGCTGCTCCTGAAGAAAAGGATGACAATACAGATAAGTCTGAGCAGGACAATAAGACAATAAAGAATTCGGATTCAGATAAAGATGAAAAGAACAGTAAGGCTGACTCCGGGAAAGATTCCGGAAAGAATACTAAAAAGATCGGTGATAAGACCTCTCAGGGTAAAAAGAGCTGAGGTCATTCTTGGAAGCAGGATAGGTGAGGACTGCGGAGCTGTGATCTGCCCTCCAGACGAGGTCCTTGTCATGTCGACGGATCCGATCACAGGAACGGCGATAGATATAGGTCATCTGGCCTGTGATATTACTGCAAATGATCTGGCAAGCGCAGGTGCGACGCCGCTAGGCGTACTGCTTACGGTCCTGCTTCCGCCAGGAGAAAGTGAGGATACCCTTCACCAGATAATGCTTGACATAAATGATTCATGCGAAAGACTTGATATGGCCGTAATAGGCGGTCATACTGAGGTGACTGACGCAGTGACAAGGCCGGTGGTCTCAGTTACAGGCGTCGGAAGAGTGAAGAGGCAGAGCATGATTGAGACCTCCGGAGCCGAACCTGATATGGATCTTGTCGTAACAAAATATGTTGGTCTTGAGGGAACAGCTATAATAGCAAAGGAGAAGAGAAGTGAGCTTCTTTCACGCTTTCCTGAGGAATTCGTAAACAAGGCCATTTCCTTTGGCAATATGATATCAGTGGTTAAGGACGGCCTTGTAGCCGCCGGAGCCGGCGCGGCCGCGATGCACGATGTCACGGAGGGCGGCATCTTCGGGGCCCTGTTTGAGATGAGCGAGGCATCAGGCGTCGGTATCTCCGTGGACATCGAAAGGATACCTATAAGGCAGGAAACGGTGGAGATCTGCGACTATTTCGGAATAGATCCATATGGGCTTGTAAGCAGCGGAAGTATGCTGATAGCAGCAAGTAATGGAGCAAGGATAGTTGAAGCTCTTGATGAAGCCGGAATCAGCGCAGCGGTGATAGGACGGACCAATTCCACTAATGAGCGGGTGGTGCATTATGACGGCTCAACGAGATTTCTGGAGCCGCCGGCAGTCGATGAATTCCACAAGGTGCTCGGATAAAGGAGAAAAGGATGCAGGAGAAGATCTTAAATATAATAGAAAAGAACAGCAAGATAGATACAAAGGAGCTTTCGGTCCTGGTAGGTGAGGACGAGGAAGCAGTAAAGGCAAATATAAAGGAGCTTGAGGATAAGCATGTTATCTGCGGTTATCCTACTCTTGTTGACTGGGACAAGGCCGGTATAGAAAAGGTTACAGCACTTATAGAGGTAAGGGTAACCCCTCAGAGGGGGATGGGCTTTGACAGGGTGGCAAGAAGGATCTACAACTATCCTGAGGTAAGCTCTGTTTATCTGATCTCAGGTGGATTTGATTTCATGGTGACGATAGAGGGAAAGACACTGCGCGAGGTCGCTGATTTCGTTTCACAGAAGCTGTCTACCCTTGATTCAGTGCTCTCTACAAAGACCAACTTTATCCTGAAAAAATATAAGGATCATGGCACTATAATGGTAGATGAGCAGAAGAAGGATGAAAGGGTGGAGCTGTCATGAAAAGTCCGGTCAGCAGACAGATACAGGAGATAAAGCCATCAGGTATCAGAAAGTTTTTTGATATAGTAAGCACAATGGACGACGCAATATCCTTAGGCGTCGGCGAGCCTGATTTCGATACCCCCTGGAGGGTAAGGGATGAGGCGATCTATTCTCTTGAACAGGGAAGGACCTTCTATACGTCAAATGCCGGACTCATGGAGCTCAAGGTGGCTATAGCAGAGTATCTTGACAGGAAGTACGACCTGCATTATGACCCGAAGGGTGAGATGATGATGACTGTAGGAGGCAGTGAGGCTATAGACATAGGGCTTCGTGCCATGCTTGATCCCGGTGATGAGGTGATAATACCGGAGCCTTCATATGTATCATATGTGCCATGTACCATTCTGGCAGGAGGAGTCCCTAAGATCATCAACCTGAGGGAGTCGGATGAGTTCCGTCTGACAGCTCAGGAGCTGGAGGATGCGATCACAGAGAAGACCAAGGTGCTTATACTCCCTTATCCTAACAATCCGACAGGAGCCGTTATGGAAAAGGAGGATCTTCTGGCGATTGCTGATGTGATAAGGAAGCATGATATATATGTGATGACAGATGAGATATATTCTGAGCTTACATATCAGATGGATCATGTATCGATCGCTTCCATACCAGGAATGAAGGAAAGGACAGTATATATCAACGGATTCTCAAAGGCCTTCGCGATGACAGGCTGGAGGCTCGGCTATGCATGTGCTCCGAAGGATATCCTCTCCCAGATGCTTAAGATCCATCAGTTTGCTATAATGTGCGCGCCGACCACATCGCAGTACGCCGGTATCGAGGCTGTCCGTCACTGCGACAGAGAGGTCGAGGATATGAAGATGCAGTACAACGAGAGAAGGATCTATGTATTACAGAGATTAAGGGATATGGGACTTTCATGTTTTGAGCCATACGGTGCCTTCTATGTATTTCCATCTATAAGGAGCACGGGGATGAGTTCTGACGATTTTGCGACAAGCCTTCTGAAGACAATGAAGGTAGCAGTCGTTCCCGGAACAGCATTCGGAGAATGCGGAGAGGGATTCATCCGGATCTCCTATGCCTATTCAATGCAGAATCTCAAGGTGGCTCTTGACCGTATTGAGAAGTTTGTAAAAGGGCTTAAGAAGTAAGGCTTATATGAAAGGTAAATCTATAAAACCTATTATTTCGGCCAGGAATCTGGTCCATGAATATTACAGACGTGATGAGGAGGGAAACGTCACAGCGATCGAAAATGCGGTCGATGACGTAAGTCTCGATGTCGAGCCAGGCCAGTTTATATCCATTCTCGGACATAACGGAAGCGGGAAATCGACTCTTGCCAAACATATCAATGCTCTTCTTCTGCCTACTGAGGGCAGCATTTATGTCGATGGAAAGGATACCTCTGCCCCAGAGAATGAACTTCCGGTCCGTGAGGAAGCCGGCATGGTATTCCAGAATCCTGACAATCAGATCATAGCATCTGTAGTCGAGGAGGATGTAGGCTTCGGCCCGGAGAATATAGGTATCCCGACTGACCAGATCTGGGCAAGGGTTGAGAGAGCCTTGAAGGGAGTCGGCATGTGGGAGTACAGGAAGAAGTCTCCAAACCGGCTTTCAGGCGGACAGAAGCAGAGGGTGGCTATAGCCGGTGTGATGGCTATGGAGCCTAAATGTATAATACTGGATGAGCCGACGGCAATGCTAGATCCTGACGGAAGGGCAGAGGTCATAGCGACAGCAAGGGAGCTAAACAAGAAAAAGGGAGTCACTATAATACTGATCACGCATTACATGGAGGAGGTTGTCTTTTCTGATAAGGTATTCGTGATGGATCATGGAAAGATAGTGATGCAGGGGAGCCCGAGGGAAATTTTCTCACAGGCCGACTCACTTCGCTCCTACCATCTCTGCCTGCCTCAGGTCACTGAGCTTGCCTGTCAGCTGAAGGCAGCAGGCCTTAAGGTCCCGGACGGAGTCCTTACCAGGGAAGAGCTGATGTCAGTGCTTACAGAGGGCGGACTTCTTTCTAAGGAGATAGAGGATAAGCCGGAGCAGACCTTTGATAAAAAAGAAAAAAAGCCGATTTCAGACGCAGTCCTTCTATTAGACCATGTCAGCGTAACCTATCAGGATGGAGGCAGCAGTACCAGGGCATTAGAAGACGTTTCCTTACAGATCAACAGGGGTGATTTCCTGGGAATAATAGGACATACCGGTTCAGGGAAGTCAACTCTTATCCAGACCCTGAATGGTCTTATAGCTCCGAGTGAAGGACATATATATTTCAATGGTCAGGATATAGGAGATGATGGCTTCGATAAAAGGGGGCTTAGATCACAGGTCGGAATGGTATTCCAGTATCCGGAGCATCAGCTGTTTGAGGCAACGGTGATAGAGGACGTGAAGTTTGGACCGAGGAATCAGGGACTTAGTGACAGGGAATGCGAGCTTATGGCCTATGAAGCCCTTCAGAGAGTGCATTTCCCTGAGGATTCATATGAGGCCTCTCCTTTTGAGCTTTCTGGCGGACAGAAGAGAAGGGCAGCAATAGCAGGTGTACTTGCAATGAGACCATCTGTTATCATTCTTGATGAGCCGACGGCAGGACTGGACCCTGCAGGCCGTGATGAGATCTTAGGACTCATAAAGGAGATGCATGATAAGTCGGGAGAGACTGTTATACTTGTCTCACACAGTATGGAGGACGTTGCAGACTATGTAGACCGGATCATAGTCGTGGATAAGGGCAGGATAGCTTCTGACGGAACTCCACGTGAGGTCTTTTCAAATGTCAGACAGCTTGAGTCCATGGGACTGGCAGTGCCGTCAGTTACCTATCTTCTCCATGACTTAAGGGCTGCAGGATATCCTGTGGACTGTCATGGGACTACAGTTTCGGAAGCAAAGGAAGAGATACTCAGATGCTCAAGGATATAACTCTCGGGCAGTATTACTCTGCGGATTCAGTGATCCATCGTCTCGATCCAAGAGTAAAGCTCGTTGCAACATTAGTTTTTATAATATCGATATTCGTGGCCAGTGATCCTATAGGATTCGCGATAATTACAATAGCTCTTGCAGCTGTTATCATTATGAGCAGGGTACCCTTTTCCTTCATGGTAAGGGGACTCAGGTCAATAATAGTCCTGCTTTTGATCTGCGGTCTGTTCAATCTTTTCCTTACTCCCGGAGATGCTCTGGTGAAGTGGGGCAAGGTCGTGATCACTGTACAGGGAGTGAGGGCAGCCATACTGATGCTTGTCAGGATGGTCTACCTTATAATAGGGACATCTGTCATGACACTTACCACGACGCCGAATCAGCTGACCGATGGACTTGAGACCGGACTTAGATTTCTGAACTATATACATGTACCGGTCCATGAGATAGCAATGATGATGTCTATAGCTCTCAGATTTATCCCTATCTTAAGTGATGAGACTGATAAGATAATGAAGGCTCAGACAGCCAGAGGAGCTGAATTTGACGGCAAGGGAATAGTAAAGAAGGCAAAGGCAATGGTGCCTCTTCTGGTACCGCTTTTCGTATCTGCCTTCAGGAGAGCCAATGACCTGGCTCTTGCAATGGAGGCCAGATGCTATCACGGAGGAGAGGGCAGGACAAGCATGAAGCCCCTGCACTATATGAGACGTGATGCGATCGCTTACATCCTGATGCTTGTAACAGCGGCGCTTGTTATCTGCTGGAGGGTAATGGGCAGAAGATGAAAATGATCATGACGCCGGGTGTTTTCAAATGAGCTGGTATATGATATAATGCATACGATTGAGACCTGAAATGGTCGTGACGAGAGGTGACTATGGCGAATATACAGGTTTATTATGGCCCGGGAGTCGGTAAGACTTCTGCGGCGCTAGGCACTGCTATAAGAGCAGCAGCCAGTGGATCAAGCGTATACATCATACAGTTTCTTAAAGGCGCTCTTGAGGGAGACTACTGGAAGAGGCTTGAGCCGGAGATAAAGGAATTCTCCTTTGAGCGTAGCTCTCACAGCTTCAGTGAGCTTGACGATGAAGCAAAGAAGGAAGAAAAGCAGAACATCATCAATGGACTTGGCTTCGCAAAGAAGGTACTCTCCACCGGTGAATGCGATATACTTGTCCTGGATGAATTTCTGGGACTTTCCGATGAGGGAATAGTCACTGAGCAGGAGATGGTTGACGTGCTTGGCGCCGGCTCTGACTCGATGAAGGTTATCCTTACCGGAACGACTCTTCCCGCTGCAGTCAGACGGGTAAGCAGTCAGATACTAAAGATTGTAGAAGAAGATGGCAGCGAGGACTGACAGGAGGTTATGATGCCAATATTCAAGGGTGCAGGCGTAGCTATCATTACGCCTATGGATGAAGATCAGAATGTTAATTATGACAAGCTCGAGGAGATCATTGACGAGCAGATAGAGGGAGGTACCGATGCTATCGTAATAGTCGGTACCACCGGTGAGGGATCTACTCTTACAATGGAGGAGCACAGCGAGTGCATAAGAAAGGCCGTTGAGTTTACCAGACACAGGGTACCTGTCGTGGCAGGTACAGGAAGCAACTGCACCAAGACAGCTATCCAGCTGACTAAAGAGGCAGAAGAGCATGGAGCAGATGCAGCGCTTGTCGTGACTCCATACTACAATAAAACCACTCAGAAGGGACTTGTTGCACACTACAGTGCTATTGCAGATTCGACTAAGCTTCCTATCATCCTCTATAATGTACCTGGAAGGACAGGAACAAATATTGCTCCGCAGACTGTCGCTACCCTCCGCAAGACAAAGAAAAATATAGTAGGAGTAAAGGATGCAACAGCAAACCTGGCTCAGACATCTGAGATGATGCGGCTCTGTGATGGCGATCTGGAGCTCTATTCAGGTGAGGATGGACTTGTGGTCCCTATCCTTTCACTTGGCGGTATCGGTGTCATTTCTGTAGTATCAAATGTCGCTCCACACGATGTTCATGAGATGGTGATGAGCTTCTTGAACGGGGATATAGAGAAGGCAAGGAAGATGCAGCTTCGTGAGCTTCCGCTAGTGGATGCACTTTTCTGCGAGGTAAACCCTATTCCTGTGAAGACAGCTATGAATCTGATGGGAAAGAATGTCGGACCTCTTCGACTTCCTCTCTGTGAGATGGAGGAGAAGAACCTCGAGAGACTAAAGAATGCAATGAAGGATTACGGACTTCTATAAAAAAACGGCAGGCAAGCGCCTGCCGCTTTTTTTATGAAATTATTTTGCTGCGATCACCTCTCGCATATCATACATTCCGGCTTCCTTTCCGTTCAGGAACTTTGCTGCCTCAACAGCGCCTCTGGCGAAGACAGCCTTTGATGTAGCCTGATGCTTGAAGGTGATGACCTCATCCTGACCGGCGAAGATCACCTCATGTTCACCGACTATATTCCCGCCGCGGATGGATGAAATACCGATCTCTTTTGCATCTCTTTTTTCCCGTCTGTCGTGCCTGTCATAGATATAGGTGTATCTGCCATCGGCAGCATCGTTTACAGCATCGGCAAGGGCAATAGCCGTACCACTCGGGGCGTCGAGCTTCTGATTGTGGTGAGCCTCTACAATCTCTACATCGAAGCCTGCGTCTGCGAACACCCTTGTAGCCTTATCAAGCAGCTCAAACAAAGTATTGATACCAAGTGACATGTTTGCGGAGCGGAGGATGGCAACCTTTTCAGAGGCCTTTTCCACCTGTTTTATCTGTTCATCAGAAAGACCTGTGGTGCATAGAACGACAGGCGTCTGCTTGTCTACAGCGTAGTCAAGAAGCGAATCAACAGCCTTAGGGTTTGAAAAATCAATTATCACATCAGCACTGATATCACACTGGTCGAAGGATGCAAATACCGGATAGGAATTCTTCCTCTCAGTAAAGGGATCGATTCCGGCTACGATCTCGCAGTCCTCATCCCCTGCAACAATATCGGTGATAACCTGTCCCATATGGCCGTTGGCCCCGTTCATAATAATTCTTGTCATTATCCTTTTCCTTTCTGTTAAAAAGTTTTAACTTTACATCCTTATTGAAGAAAGCTCTGATTCATCCTTTTCATCGTTCTTCTCGTTGAACACATAGTCGTTTCCTGGAAGTATGGCATTCAGGATTATACCGAAAATAGCTGCAAGAGCAAGGGCAGTAAGGGTGATATGAGTGCTTCCGACCTTGAAGGTCAGACCATCAGTAAAGCCCAGACCCGTTACCAGGATGACAGCGGCAATTATAAGGTTTCTTGATTTCGTGAAATCGACATGGTTTTCGACGACATTTCTTACTCCGATAGCGGAGATCATTCCATAGAGGATAAAGCTTACCCCTCCTATGATAGCAGTCGGAAGGGTTCCTATAACCTCGGCAAACTTCGGAGAGAAGGAAAGGATCACTGCGTAGATGGCAGCAAGCCTTATCACACGAGGATCATGGACCCTTGAAAGCTCGAGCACACCGGTATTCTCGCCATAGGTAGTATTTGCAGGACCTCCGATAAGGCCGGCAAAGGCTGTAGCAAGGCCGTCTCCTATGAGTGTTCTGTGAAGACCAGGATCAGAGATGAGGTTTTCTCCAACAGTAGCTGAGATCGCCGATATATCTCCTATGTGCTCCATCATTGTGGCAATAGCTATTGGAGCCATTACCAGTATGGCTGTGATATCGAACTTGCAGATCATAAATGGCTGCAGCTGAACTACCTTAGCCTTTGCTATCTCACCGAACTGAAGTATAGCTGAGCCGTCGGCATTTGTCATGCCTGCTGCCTGAAAGATGACAGCAGCTATATAGGAGATCACTACACCCATAAGGATAGGGATGATCTTGAACATTCCCTTTCCCCATATATTAAATATCACGATCACGGCAAAGGCGATGAGAGCTAAAGGTAAGTTCTGTGAGGCATTGTTTACCGCTGAGGGAGCAAGTGAGAGGCCTATGCAGATGATTATAGGACCTGTCACCACAGGAGGCAGGAAACGCATTACCCGGTTGACTCCGACAAGCTTTATTATTAGAGCAAGCAACAGATAGAGAAGCCCGGCTATGACTATTCCTCCGCAGGCATAGGGGAGCTTTTCTCCCATTGTCATGTTCTTGTAGATGCCGGTCTTCAGATTGGCGACGGTCGCGAATCCTCCCAGAAACGCAAATGATGATCCCAGGAAGGCCGGAACCTTCATCTTTGTTATCACATGGAAGAGAAGGGTACCGACACCGGCTGCAAAGAGAGTTACCTGAATAGATAAGCCCTCACCCTTGAAATAACTATTAACCAGGATTGGGACCAGTATCGTTGCCCCGAACATGGCAAACATATGCTGAAGCCCCAACAGGAGCATCCTCGGAACGCCCAGGGTCCTGGCATCTTTTATTGCCTGCTGCTTTGTATCCATTTTGCCTCCTTTATATCGGAAAAAACTTTTTTGTACCATAGAAATTCTAAATGATTTACTGGCCAT
Source organism: Candidatus Weimeria sp. HCP3S3_B5 (assembly GCF_052064335.1). Taxonomy (NCBI): domain Bacteria; kingdom Bacillati; phylum Bacillota; class Clostridia; order Lachnospirales; family Lachnospiraceae; genus Candidatus Weimeria; species Candidatus Weimeria sp. HCP3S3_B5. Next base: position 45,867 of record NZ_JBQHVU010000014.1, read on the forward strand.
TTACAAGTGTTGACTACAGGAAAATTTCGTCTATAATATAGAGTGTTTTTTTGCGGAATATTTTAAAGGAGACAAAAGATGGAAAATTATAAGGGACTGGATAATGTAAGGGTGTTTGATCATCCTCTGATCCAGCACAAGATCTCAAGGTTAAGAGATAAGCATACAGGAACCAATGAGTTCAGACAACTGGTCGGAGAGATCGCCATGCTTGAGGGCTTTGAGGCACTTTCAGATCTGCCGCTCGAGGAGATAGAGGTCGAGACACCTATAGAGAAATGCATGACTCCTGTTATAGCCGGAAAGAAGCTGGCTGTAGTTCCTATCCTTCGAGCAGGACTCGGTATGGTAGACGGGGTACTTTCTCTGGTACCTACTGCAAAGGTAGGACATATAGGCCTTTTCAGAGATCCAGAGACTCACGAGCCTCATGAGTATTACTGCAAGCTGCCTTCTCCTATCGAGGAGCGTACCATAGTCGTAGTGGATCCAATGCTTGCGACAGGCGGATCAGGATCAGCAGCTATAGATTTCATCAAGCAGCATGGCGGAAGAAAGATCAAGTTCATGTGCATCATTGCCGCTCCGGAGGGAGTCGAGAAGCTTCATAATGACCATCCTGATGTGCAGATCTATATTGGCCATGTAGACAGAGAGCTTAATAGTGATGCCTACATCTGTCCGGGACTTGGAGACGCTGGAGATCGTATCTTCGGTACACTGTAAGGGAATTGTATGGGTATTTTTTCAAAGGATAATTCTGCGTCGACGGACGCGGATCCTCTTCATATTATTATAGTTGGCTGCGGAAAGGTAGGCCATACGCTTATTGCTCAGCTGTCCAGAGAGGGCGACGATATTACGATAATAGACGAGAGTGAGCAGAAGATAAGCGACATCACAAACCAGTATGATGTGATGGGTATAGTCGGAAACGGGGCCAGCTACAGCGTCCAGAAGGAGGCTGGGATCGATGATACAGATCTTTTAGTGGCTGTGACGGATTCAGATGAGCTGAATCTTCTTTGTTGCACTATAGCCACCCGTATAGGAAAATGCTCTGCTATAGCAAGAGTCAGGAACCCGGAGTACAGCACGGAGATCAATTATCTGCGCGACCGGCTTGGACTGGCCATGATCATAAACCCTGAGATGGAGGCGGCCATGGAGGTTGCCCGTATTCTCTATCTCCCTTCTGCGCTTGAGGTGAATACCTTTGCGCATGGAGAGGCTCAGATGATAAAGTTCCGTGTCAAGGAAGATTCCAGGATAGTAGGTAAGGCAGTGCACACTGTCGCAAGAGAGTCAAGGAATGTGCTCTTTACCACTGTCTTCCATGACGGCAGGGCCTATATACCTAACGGAGACTATATCTTCTCTCCTGGAGATACGGTATCATTTGTCACCTCAAGGCACAATGGCAAGAATGCCCTTAAGAGCCTTGGAGTGCCTACGGCAAATGTCAGGGACTGTATGATAATAGGCGGAGGCAAGGCAGCCTATTATCTGGCAGCCCAGCTCATCAGGGAGAGTATCTCGGTAAAGATAATCGAGCGCGACCAGAAGAGATGCGAGCAGCTTTCCTCCCTGCTGCCAAATGCTATTATAATAAATGGAGACGGTACAAGCGCCGATCTTCTGAAGGAGGAGGGCATAGAGACAGTAGATGCATTTGTCCCTCTTACTGGTATAGATGAGGAGAATATCCTTCTGACCCTCCATGCTAAAAGGGTATCAGAGGCAAAGGTAGTTACAAAGATCAACAGATTTGCTTTCCAGGATGTGATAGACAGTCTTGACTTAGGAAGCGTGGTCTATCCCAGGATCATAACGTCGGAGGCTATAATTGCCTATGCCAGAGCCAAGAGAGCATCGATGGATTCAAACATAGAGACTCTTTATCATATGTATAATGATACTGTAGAGGCTATAGAGTTCCGTATAGGAGCTCCTTCAGCTGTGACTGGTGTCCCGCTCAAGGATCTGAAGCTTCGGGGACATCTGATGGTATCGTTTATAAGCCGTGACGGAACGATCATCTTCCCTAAGGGAGATGATACTATAGAGGTTGGCGATACGGTGATGATAGTTACTACACATACAGGCTTCTCTGATATAGTGGATATTCTGGCATAGAGGTGACAAGTGAATCAGTCTATAATCAAATATATACTAGGAAAGGTGCTTGAGATCGTTGGCCTTCTTATGGTGATCCCGATGATCACAGGCATCATATACCATGAGGAAGAGGCCTTCTCCTATCTTTTCGTTGGAGTCCTAAGCTTTGCGATCGGGTGTTTTACGACCAGGAAAAAGCCGTCAAATACGATGTTTTATCTTAAAGAGGGTTGTGTCGTGACCTCTCTTTCATGGATCCTCATATCAGTGGTCGGGGCAATTCCCTTTATGCTGACAGGAGAGATACCTAATTTCATAGATGCCTGGTTTGAGACTGCATCAGGCTTTACGACGACAGGAGCTTCCATCCTTACTGATGTCGAGGCCATCTCTCATACATCTCTGATGTGGAGGAGCTTCACACACTGGATTGGCGGAATGGGAGTCCTTGTCTTTCTTCTGGCTGTAATACCTATGTCAGGTGGCTCCAATATAAACCTTATGAGGGCAGAATCTCCGGGTCCTTCTGTCGGAAAGCTTGTCCCTAAGATAAAGAGCTCAGCAGCAATCCTTTACAGGATCTATCTGGGAATGACTGTAGTACAGTTCGTGCTCTTAGTCATTGCGAGGATGCCGGCATTTGATGCTTTATGCATCACATTCGGTTCGGCAGGTACAGGAGGCTTCGGTGTGAGAAACGACAGCTGCGGAAGCTACAGCGCCCTGCAGCAGTGGATCACAGGTGTTTTCTGTGTCCTGTTCGGAGTGAACTTCAACTTTTATTATTTCCTCATTGCAAGAGAGCCGAAAAAAAGCTTTCGTATGGAGGAGGTCAGGGTATACTTCGGTATAATTGGAGCCTCAGTCATTATCATTTTCTTCAATATAATGGGAATGTTCAATAATGCCCTCGATGCGCTTAGAGCTGCTTTCTTTCAGGTGGGAAGCATAATCACGACAACAGGATACTCATCAGTGGATTTTGACCTGTGGCCGACTCTTTCAAAGGCCATCCTTGTGATGCTTATGTTTATCGGAGCCTGTGCGGGATCTACAGGAGGCGGATTCAAGGTATCCAGAGCCATAATCGCTTCAAAGACTGTGTTTAAGGAGGCCAACTCCTATATCCATCCGAAAAGCGTGAAGAAGATAAAGATGGATGGCGAGGTCATAGAGCATGATGTGCTGAGATCTGTAAATGTATATACGATCACATATCTGGCGATCTTTATAGTGTCTGTGCTTCTGGTATCCATTGAGGGAAAGGATCTGGTGACAAGCTTTACATCTGTTGCTGCTACCTTCAATAACATAGGACCTGGTCTCGCAAAGGTCGGACCGGCAGCCAATTATGACTGCCTGTCATATCTTTCAAAGATAGTCCTTACACTTGATATGATAGCAGGAAGGCTTGAGCTGTTTCCTCTGATCATCCTTTTTCATCCAGCTGTGTTAAAGGAGATATTCATAAGAAAGAAATGCAGCCAGAGAGCCTCATGATATCAGGCCTTCAGGTCTATATGCCTCGACAGCTTTTTTGCTATCTGGGACAGGGAGCTCATGAATTCGGATTCCTTTCCGAAGGTATCCTCGAATCTTGATTCGTCGATATTATCGAAGGCGGACTCTGACATACTCATATATCCATCGTCGTCAAATGTGACGCCAAGATCCTCCAGCTCGTCAGAATAATCGCTGGCGAGCTGTTTCATTTGCTTTATTGCGCTCTTGGAGTCTCTGCTGTTATATTTCTTAGATGACTGAATAGTATAATTATAGGAATCACAGAAGGCCTTCATTTTCTTATAGAATTCGGCCTTGCTCTCCTTGCTGTCCTCTGACTCATCACCATAGTCCTCATCAGCAAGCGATGATATGCCCTTTCTCAGGGCCTGTGTATCGGCCATTACGAGCTTGCCATATGAGGTCTCCTTACGTACTGACTGCTTCGATAATGAGGAGTCACTGGTCTTGTACAGATTCCTGAGTGTGACATTATTTGTAACTGTGAAGCTGCTCATGATTTTCTCCTTTTTAAAATGGAATACTACTTATCTATTATATCGTAGATTTACCAGATAAACTAAATACCTGTGGAAAAATTTGCTGCGATATTGTATGATAATACATAAACGCGATGTTTTATCTTTTTCTGGAAGGAGATTTAATGGAACACAAACAAAAGGTCATCGTGATCGACTTCGGCGGTCAGTACAATCAGCTTGTCGCCCGCCGTGTCAGAGAAAATCATGTTTACTGCGAGATCACATCATATCGGACCCCTCTGGACAAGATCAAGGAGATGGACCCTATGGGTATCATCCTGACCGGAGGCCCTAACAGCGTATTTGAAGAGGATTCGGCCACGGCTCCCAGGGAACTCTTTGAGCTTGGCGTGCCTGTTCTTGGGCTCTGCTACGGTGCCCAGCTCATGATGCATGTTTTAGGCGGCAGTGTGGACCATGCTCCGGAAAGAGAGTACGGCAAGACTCCGCTTACTGTCGATGATGAGAAAAGTCCGCTTTTTGCCGGCCTGCCAGAGAATTCTATTGTATGGATGAGCCATAATGATTATATAAAGACTCCGGCAGCAGGCTTTCATATCACATCCCATACTGCTAATTGTCCGGTGGCGTCTGCTGAGGATCCATCGAGAAATCTCTACGCCATCCAGTTCCATCCGGAGGTTCTTCATACTGAGTACGGCAAGCAGATATTACATAACTTCGTGATCGACGTGTGCGGATGTGCCGGTGACTGGCAGATGTCATCGTTTGCTGAAAAAACGATAGAGGAACTCCGTGAAAAAATAGGTGACGGCAAAGCTCTCTGTGCGCTTTCAGGTGGAGTCGATTCATCAGTTGCAGCAGTTCTACTCGCAAAGGCAATCGGCAAGAACCTGACCTGCGTATTCGTAGACCATGGCCTCTTACGTAAGGATGAGGGCGATATGGTATCGAAGGTTTTCGGACCTGAAGGCCCGTATGAGCTGAACTTCGTCAGGGTCAATGCCAAGGATCTCTTCTATAGCAAGCTGAAAGGCGTGACCGAGCCTGAGAAGAAGAGAAAGATAATCGGTGAGGAATTCATTCGTGTCTTCGAGCAGGAAGCTAAGAAGATTGGAAAAGTAGATTATCTGGTTCAGGGAACCATCTATCCGGATGTAGTTGAATCAGGACTCGGCGGCGAATCTGCCACGATCAAGAGTCACCACAATGTAGGAGGACTGCCTGACTATGTAGATTTCAAGGAGATAGTAGAGCCGCTACGATATCTCTTCAAGGATGAAGTGCGTAAGGTCGGCCTCCATCTCGGCATTCCTGAAGAGCTCGTAATGCGTCAGCCATTCCCGGGCCCGGGACTTGGAATCCGTATCATCGGTGACATTACTGAGGAAAAGGTGAAGATAGTCCAGGACGCCGATGCCATCTTCCGTGAGGAAATGGAGAAGGCAGGCCTCAACAAGACAGCCGGCCAGTACTTCGCAGCGCTTACTAATATGCGTTCAGTCGGCGTCATGGGCGATGAGAGAACCTATGACTATGCGATAGCGCTCCGCGCCGTGAATACAGTCGATTTCATGACAGCAGATATTGTAGAGATACCATATGAGGTGCTGAAGACAGTGACTTCAAGAATCATAAATGAAGTAAGTCATGTAAACAGAGTGCTCTATGATATCACGAGTAAGCCGCCAGGCACAATAGAATTCGAGTGAGAAAAATGTTATAATACATTTGCTTAAATATATAATATTAGTATAGAAAAACATAAAAAGCCATGAGAATAAAGTTCTCATGGCTTTTTGTCACAATAGCATAAGTTTATCCGCGACAGCACCAGTTTTGCCTGTGGAATTACAGATGATTTTCACAATAGCATAAGTGTATCCGCGACAGCACCAATTTTGCCTGTGGAATTACAGATGATTTTCACAATAGATACATTTACAGATTTACCGCACCATATAAGCATTAGTATAGTGCATGGTATTTTCACCATACGCATGAAAAAAGTCGGACGGCACCAAAATTCTGGAAAATTATTGGTACTATTACAGACGGTTTGAATCTATAGTGAAAATATCTGCTTGGTAGGAAAATTTTGTTGGTGCTGTCGTGTGTTGTACAGGCCTATAGTGAAAATATCTGCTCAGCCAGTGAAATCTTTTGGTGTTGCAATGAGTCGGATTGACCGTATAATTGGTCCAGAAAAACGTCCGCACCCCCCTTTTGTACATTTTTACTTGACAGTTAACAGAATATAAGGCCGCAAAGAAAGAGATGATGGATTACCAGATCGCAAAGTCCAATGTCGATAAGGTCAAAAGATATCAGCCGGATAAGGATGAACCTGACAGAAGCAAAACTGAAAATAAGACAAGGTAGTAATGGCAGACTGCATCAGTAGATGTGGCCTGCTTTTTTTATTTTGCATAAGAATGATGTAATTGATTAGGTGACAATGATTAACCGAAGCGAAGCGAGGTGATGCTCTGGCTGCGAAGCAGACAGATGAGAGGGGCGTGGGGAGAATCTCCCCAACGAGCGGTCTGTTTTTGTACAAACAGACATTGCTCGCAACTTGAAATATACCTTGAAAATGTCGCCTTTCAGGCGACAAAAACAAGATCAGATAAAGATAATACTGTTAAAGAATTAAAAATTGTGGATGCAATCGCAGCGTAAATCGAATATAATAGACAGAAGTAGTTATAAAAGCATGAGGAGGAATCCGATTATGTTAAATCACATGAGTTTAAGACTGGTGTGGCATAGCGATGGATGGAATGGACATATCTGTAAAAATCCTGAGGCAAACCCATATTGTGTAGGTCAGTATTCGTATCCTGGAACGCTTATAAAAGAAAATAGAAATATAGATGATGAGAAAACTCATGCAGGAGAATCCTGTGCGTCGTGTCCTGGAGTGGCAGCATGCAGTTTGAGCATTAATGCATTTGGTAAGGAAACAATTACAGCTACGGCTCAGACACCAAAGTGGTGGAATGGCAAAGCGGATCCAGCAGAGATAACATTGCCACCAGCTACAGCATGTACATGGAATTATGAAGGAATGTACAGTGAGGATGTGGTTAAACATAGCGGTGTTCAAAAGTATGATTATGACAAGCGTAAGTCAAATGCTGAAGCATATTATTCACAGTTTCAGGAGGGAAGATCTCTGATATTTTATTATGCTGGCTACAGTAACCCTTTTTCAGATGATGAATATAATGGATATGTTGGATTTGTGAGGATATATGGTTAATAAATACAGCGCCGGCAGCGTGAAATATCTGCTCTGGTTCGTTGAGACAAAGGAGACCGTTCGGCTATGTCAGGAACATAATATGTCAGAGGTCAGAGAAATCGTGATCAGAGGAAATGTCTATCAGCAGAGAGCAGAGAGCAGGATCATAAGTGAGTTCGGATGTATCAGGCGAAGGATAGAAAATACTCCGGAGGATGTGATGAATCAGATCCTCACAGCGGATGTGAGTACAGCAAAGATCATTGCGCTGATATCGGCAATGGAATCAGACAGGATGCTTTTTGAACTGGTCTATGAGCTATATGGAGAGAAGCTCAGGCTTGGAGAAGAAGAGATCACAGATGCCGATATGAACATATTCTTCGACAGAAAAATTGATCAGGATTCCACAGTGGCTGCATGGACGGAGACTACAATAAAGAAACTAAAATCTACATATATCAGATTTCTGATCGAAGCAGGAATCCTGAAAAAGGATGAGGATGACAGAAAGAAAATCGTAAGGCCGTTCATAGATGATGATCTGCGAAAGGCATTGAAAGATAATGACATGGCAAACTTCCTTTACGCATTTACAGGAGAGCGCTGATGAATTTTCAAAAAAGGATAGATGCCATCTGGCCAAGAATCTCATCAGAGGATTTTCTTGAAAACCGTGGCGGCATCAATGAGAAGAGATATTATATATTTGAATATGATCCGGTAAATGAAACTGTTATGCGCAGCACCATTCAGGATCTCAAAGATAAGAATAATCCTGACACAGATGGATTTGTGATCTGTGAATATGACATCTATGATATGGTGATCGATATTCTTGAAGAGAAGGGATACATAGATAAGTGTATCCGCTTTGAGAAGGAAAAGGGATTCCAATATGTAGAGAAAGCAGTGAAAAAAACCTTGCGTCTCACTACGGATCAGAATATGATCATCAATCGGATCGTAAAGGAGACGCCTGATAATGCAGTTGTGTTTCTTACAGGAATAGGAAAAGTATATCCTTTCGTGAGAGCACACAATCTGCTGAATACCCTGAGAGATGTGTTCCATAAATGCCCGGTCGTTATGTTCTATCCGGGCACATGGGATGGTCAGACACTAAGCCTCTTCGGGACAATGACAGATGGCAACTATTATATGGCAAAACCGCTTGTGTACAGCGAGGGAGGAAAGATCAGATGAAGATTCAGGATATGTTCCAGAAGTCGATTGATCGTGAGATCAACGGCGTAATAATGGTAGGTCAGAAGGAAAAGGAGAATGTGTATCAGGAACTCAACGAGTACGTGGTCACGGATGAGATCGACCGCTACATGAATAAGTTCTTCGATGCGTATGAGAAGGGACTGACCGGGAAGACCAGCAAAATGGGAGTGTGGATATCAGGTTTCTTTGGGAGTGGTAAATCACATTTCCTGAAAATCCTGTCATACATACTTTCAGACAAGAAAGTAAAGAATACAGATGATCCATCTGATAGCAGGATTTATTCTGCATCAGACTTCTTCATGGATGACGTTAAGGTGCCGGATAAGAAGCTCCAGGAGAAGATAAAGGATGTCGCATCCTATGCAGATGATACAGATGTGATTCTTTTCAATGTGGACTCCAAGAGTACGGCAGAGAATAAGGATGACAAGGAAGCGATAAAGAAGGTCTTCATGAAGGTCTTCAATGATTATTTGGGGTACTGCGGATCGATTCCTTTTCTTGCAGCTTTTGAGAGAAGCCTCGATGAAAAGGGCAAGTACGATGAGTTCAAAGAAAAGTTCAAAGAGATAAGTGGCGATGACTGGGTAGATGCCAGAGATGATTTCTATTTCAGCCAGGATGATATAGTAGAGGCTGTTTCTGAAATTGGAGTAATGAGTAAGGAAGCAGCAGAGAACTGGGCGAATAATGCTGAGAGCACATACAGCTTTTCGATAGAGGATTTTGCTAACTATGTGAAGTCATACTGTGACAGCAAGGGCAGTAATCATCATGTGGTATTCCTTGTGGATGAGATCGGTCAGTATATAGCAGATGACAGCAAGCTCATGGTAAATCTCCAGACAGTCACAGAGGATCTGGGGATAGCATGTCAGGGAAAGGCATGGATCGCAGTTACGAGCCAGCAGGATATCGATTCGATCACGAAGATCATCGGGGATGACTTTTCCAAGATCCAGGGACGATTTGATACAAGAGTATCACTGTCATCAGCAGATGTAGCAGAGGTCGTACAGAAGAGACTTCTCGAGAAAAAGCCTGAGGTCTCAGAGAGATTAAAGCCTATATATGAGCGCTATAAGAATACGATAGAGAATAATATCACGTTCAGCGAAGGTACACCTCATATGCCTTTGTATTCGGATGCAGAGAATTTCGCGGATGTGTACCCATTTGTGCCGTACCAGTTCAAGCTATTAGGAGAGGTGCTCACCGCGATCAGACAGTACAGTTCCAGCGGAAAAAATACATCTGATGGTGAGAGATCGATGCTTGCCTACACCCAGATAGCTGCAAGGAAGTATGAAGATCAGGATTCCGATATCCTGATTCCTTTTGATGCATTCTATGATAGGGCGGATGATGATGTGGATCACCAGCACAGGGTAGTGATATCGGAGGCAATGAAGAATCCGAGGCTTAACGACTTTGATGTCAGTCTCCTGAAGGTTCTTTTTATGATAAAGCATGTCCGCAATTTCCAGGGGACAGCTCAGAACTTTACGACACTTATGATCTCCAGGCTCGATCAGGATATGCCTGAGCTGCATAAGACAGTTGATGAATCTCTTCGCAGGCTCTGTGATGAGCTTCTGGTACAGCGCAACGGAGATCTGTATGTGTTCCTGACGAATGAGGAGCAGGAAGCAGAGAACAGGATCCGGAATATAAATGTCGATACCAAGGTGACACAGCAGTATATAGCTGCTACTGCATTTGAGGAGATCATTGCATTCCCGAATAGTAAATACAGGTATAGCAACCGTTATTCGTTCTCATTCAATACAGAGCTTGATGACAGGATCATCAAGAATAATAACAGCGATATTTCCTTGCATCTGTACACGGCATTCAGTGGAGAACTCAACGACCAGGCACTGTCAATGCTTTCAATGAATGAGCAGGCGGTAATAGTGAAGCTGGATGATACCCAGCCATACATTTCAGAAGTCGAGATGATGGAGAAGATTCAGGCATTCCTCGAAAGTCCGGAGAATTCTACACTCACAGACTTTGAAATCATCAAGGCTACCAAGCAGAAGGAGAGACTTGATTTCTCTAAAAGAGCAAGGGAGTATATCAGGGAAGCTCTGGAGAATTCGACTATATTTGTCAGAGGGGCAAAGCTCAATATTAAGACAAAGAAGGTACAGGAGCGTATAGGAGAGGGTTTCAGAAAGCTTATCGACAGCGTATACAGCAAGCTCAAGAATATGAAGTCTGAGCCTACACAGGAGACAATCCGTGAAGTCCTGAAGAAGAATAATAATTATGTTCAGGTCTCGTTCGGAGGTGTGGACAAGGATCCGGATGAGGAGGCTCTGAATGACCTTCTTTCTGCAGTTCAGTTTAATAGCAATCAGGGAATAAGGACTTCTCTGAAGCAGCTTTTTGACCAGTTCGGGAAGGCTCCGTATGGATATACTGAGGAAGATATAGAATATCTGGTTGCAGTACACTATAAGAAGGGACATATATCATTCAAGCTGAACAGTGTGATCCATACACCGGCATCGACTACTGCTGATGAGGCGTACAAGTATCTGACTCAGAGAGGGTATAGGGAGACGCTTCTTATAGAGCTTAAGCAGACACCGAAGAAGGCGTGGGTGAAGTCTGTAAAGGATGTAATCCATGACTTCTTTGGACATGCTGCAATAACTGATGACTCAGATGCCCTGATGCGTGATTTCAAGACATACTGTGAGACATTTCATTCCAGGATAGAAAAGACACTTGCTAGTGATTATATTGGTGATTCTCCACTCCCTGGAAAGGAGACTCTTAATAAAGCGCTCAGAATGACAGACGAGATAAATGCTATTCAGGATCCTATGACATTCTATCAGAGAGTGGATGAACTGGCAGACGATTTCAAGGCGGTTGCTCTTGATATGGCAGACCTTAAGAATTTCCTTGAGGGCACTCAGAAGAATAAGTTCCTGAGTGCATACAAAGCTCTGAAGATATATGAGGCCAGCAAGAACTATATTTCTGATCAGGAGATAATAGACTATGCAAACCAGATCAGGAAGATAATTAAGAACAACAAGCCATACAGTTTTATAAAAAAGCTGGAGCAGTATGATCAGGAGCTCACCAGTTCTATCATGGATCTTCTTCAGAAGTATGAAGAGGCTATCAGACCACAGGTATATGATGATTTCAAGACAGCTCTTGATGCAGTGATTGCGGACAGGCCGTATACTGACAGACTCAAGGAATCTTTCTCTGAGAAGTTCAATGATCTTCTTGAAAAGCTGTCCCATACAAGTGATATCGCATCGATGAATGGCATACCGACTGAGAGTACAGCCCTGTTGGATAAGTGCCTGAGAGAAAATGACGCAGCAGAGGCAGCATATCAGGCAAGCATTATTCCGCCGAAGCCACCGACGGGCGGAGGTATTGATCCGCAGCCACCAAAGCCGCCTGTCCATAAGCCTCCAAAGACAGTGACGATGAGGATGCTGACCCACAACAAGACATACAGGATCAAGACAAAGGATGATGTGGAAAAGTTCCTTGATGAGATGCGCAAGTCTCTAATGGAGCAGCTGGATGATGATACCACGATCAATCTGAGCTGATTACGAAGCCCGGGGCCGCGGGAGGCCCCAATGACTCTCCTTTAATTTTGAATAAAAGACGTGCAGTCCGTATGATTGCACGTTTTTTTGCTATAATGCCTAAACACGTTCGTTGGATTATTGCAAATTGTTAATAATCTGTATATAGGGGATGCCTGAAATATATAAATACAAAATATAGAATTATACTTGACAAAATGATAATGTGCTGTTAATATAGATTCGTAGACAAAGGAGATTTACAGGAGGAAAGCACGATGAAGCAGATAGGAGAAAGGATTAAAGCGTTGTTAAGCAGGAAAGGGATGACTCAGAAAGAGCTTGCTATCAGGACAGGGTGCACTGAGGCCGCGATATCTCACTATATAAAAGGTGACAGAACACCAAGATCAAGCGTCCTTGCGAAGATGGCGATTGCGCTCGATACTACATCAGAATATCTTCTTGAGGGTATACCTGTGGATAAACAGTCAGAGCTGGGATATGCGAAGAAGCTGATAGCCAGAAATGTGAATCAGATGTCTTCAAAGGATAAAAAAGAGTTTATTGATATTCTAATGGGAGATGACGATGAATAAGGAAGTATGGAAGCTTTCCGATGAGAAGTATGAATTTATCAAAGGGGAGGTCGTGCATATATTTGAGATGTATGAGATCAGATGCATACCTGTATCAGGCTTTGAGATTGCCATAAAAATGGGGATAACTCTGATCCCTTATTCAGCATTATCAAGGAGAAAATTAAAAGCGGCACGGACGATAAGTGAAGACGGTTTCTTTTGTGAGAATGGTGGTAAGGAGATTATTTTTTATAATGACATGGACTATAAATATGACAGGCAGAACTTTACGATCTTGCATGAAATAGGTCATATAGTCCTTGATCATACTGGACGTGGAGAGCATGAGGAGGATGAAGCAAATTTTTTTGCAAAATATGCAATAGCTCCTCCGATACTTGTAGACAAGATCAATCCCAGAAGCTGGCTGGATATTTATGACAGGTTCAATATCAGTGAAACTGCTGCCGCATATGCATATCGGTACTATCTGAAGTGGAAAGGACACCACAAGCTGCAGAAGACCTATACCGATTATGAAAACAGGCTGCTTCAATACTACGACAGATATGGTGGAGGTGATGCCTATGAGCGTGTGATCTGAGAATAAAAAACACTTCTTAAATTGCTACCAACAATTTAGGAAGTGTCATAGGCGGAACAGGCACGAATGCTAGTCCTTTTTGAATGTATATAGCATTTTAGCATAGATTTTCCGTCTATACAAGAGAAACTTTTGGTTTTTTGTTTAAGCCATATAATTGGCGGAAAGGAAGGCAGAATGCTTTCGTTAATTGATAGTATTGAATCTTCCTGTCATTATAGGACAGGGGGGTTCAGTAATGGGGACGACTAAAACAGGACGAACTCTTAATACTAAAGGAGCAGCTGGTGTTGCAAGTCAGTTTGCTGTTGTACATTCTAACGAGGGAACGTATACACACCCGATGCCAGGTGACCATATACGTCTTGTAAGTGGTGGACATGGCCAGACTGGTATAAATGAACTTGATAAATACGGGATAGAATATCACATCGTGAAGACCTATCCGAACGGAGTGAGAGTTGGAAATGTTCCAAATCACAGAAATCCCCGGAAACGGAAAGGAACAGGCCAGGCATGGTTTCCAAGAAATTGGACAAGCAGAGATATACGGCACGCAGGAGAGCATGTTGCCAATTTGCGAGGGAATCGACACAGTAAGAATGGAGAAGCCGTATACGGAATCTGGAAAGGAGTCCGTGTTGGTGTTATCAGGACAAATGGCAAGATTGCTACCATTTTTCCAGATTCAAAACAACCATACAGGAAAGGAAAAAAATAATGGATATAAAGAAATTTAGAGAAGTAATCGCCAGGAGAGAGTATGCAGAGAAAATAAGTCAGGGTGAGTGGTATGATGAGATTGCCAGATGTAATAAACTGGAAACGGATATCCTTTCAGAAGATATTCCTTCTACCATTGATTTTCTCAGAAATGACTGTACCCCAGATGAATATTCATGGATTAGTGAGGTTATAGATGACATCGCGGAGAAGACTAACAGTCGCGAGCTGGTTGACTGCTATAAAAATCTTATGAGCAAATTCTCTGAGGAATGTGAAAAGTATAATATAGCAGGCAGCATTGAATCTGCAGATGAAATCCTTGACTGGAGGAAAAAACATGGCAAAAATTGAGAATCTTGTTGATGAAGGCTTCAGGGTGTCTCTTGTTGAAACTGCCTTCTTCGATGGAGATCTCGAGATTCCCCATATAGATGCTCCGAAGGAGATCATAATCCCATCGGGTATGGTTCCTTTCTCCAAAAGAAATAGAGGCGTCCCGACAGATTTTGTGTGTTTCTATGAAAATGATATCAATTTCAGGGATGTGCTTACGAAGACAGAAGAATTCAAAGATGATCTCGGTAGATTTGCCGGAATTATATCTCCGGACTGTTCACTGTATATTGATGCACCGTTGATAGTACAGTTAGCGGATATCTATCTGAATAGAGCCGTCGGATATTATTATAGCAATCAGGGAATATACGTTGTACCAAATATACGTTGGGGCGATGAGAGAACTTATACTGATGAAATATTTAGTGAACCACCTGCATTTCTTGGCGTTGATAAGAACAGCATTGTTTCAATTGGCACATATGGGCAGATAAAGGCTGCAGAATCAAAGAAATATTTCAGAGAAGGCCTGATATCCATGCTTGATTTTCTTAGCCCACAGGTTGTGCTAGTGTATGGTCCGATGAATAGAAAAATCTTTGAAGGTTTGAGTGGAAGAACTTGTTTTGTGCAGTTTGACGATTGGACTACAAGGCAGCATAAATATGTGGCAATGATATCTCCTTAATGGTAAAATATGAGTGTTAGCTACTGACAAAAATAAGAGTTATGGAGATATAAGAGATGGGTGACGGAAAGAAGCTGAACAAGTCTGCAATCAAGAATTTCGCAATGTATGCCAGGGAGACGCTGATGGAATCTGCGAGGTCTAAGGCAGCAAACTATGGGGTTCGGGCAGATGGGATCAGTGATCCGGTTCAGAAGGGACCGGACTTCGAGATATATGATACAGAGGCGGGAGCAGAGAATCAGATCTTCGGGGATGACATCAAGAAGAGGAGAAATCTCGTAAAAGCAGTAAAGGAAAAGGGCTATGATGCTGTGATAGAGGAGACCGCATATACCTGGTTCAACCGTCTCATCGCCATCCGCTTCATGGAGGTAAATGGATATCTGCCATCGAGGACACGTGTGCTCTCATCCGACACAGGAAATACCACCCCTGATATCATCAATGACTACATGGATATAGATCTCGGAATGTCAGATGAATCACTGACCGAGGTAGCTCAGGATATCAGAGACAATCACTATGATGCTGCTTTCCAGACGCTCTTCATTGCACAGTGCAATAAGCTGAACGACATCCTTCCGGGACTCTTCGAAAAAACAGATGACTATATGGAGTTGCTGCTCGAACTGCCATACACGGTGGACGGAGTAGTAAAGACTCTCATCGGCACAGTGCCTGAGGATGATTTCAATATAGAAAAGGAAGGTCAGATCGAGATCATCGGCTGGCTCTATCAGTATTACAATACGCAGCCGAAGGCCGATGCCTTTGCGAAAAAAGGAAAGATCACAAAGGATGAGATTCCGGCTGTGACACAGCTCTTTACTCCTGACTGGATAGTGAGATACATGGTCGAGAACAGTGTAGGCCGTATCTGGATAGAACATCTGCGTGCAAATGATCCGACCGCAGATGAGAAGGAGATAGCCGAGCACTTTGGGTGGAAATATTATCTCCCAGAGGTAGAGCAGGAACCGGAGGTACAGGCAAAGCTCGACGCCATATACGCCGAGAGAAAAGACATCACACCTGAGGACATCACAGCTATCGATCCGTGCATGGGCAGCGGCCACATCCTGGTGTATCTGTTTGAGGTTCTGATGCAGATATACAGGGAAGACGGATACACGGAGCGTGATGCAGCAAGTCTCATCATTGAGAAAAATCTATACGGACTCGACATAGACGACCGGGCATACCAGTTGTCCTATTTTGCTGTAATGATGAAGGCCAGACAGTACAATCCTCTGATCCTGAAGATGGATCCGAAGCCGCAGCCACATGTATATTCAATCCAGGAGAGCAATTCCATCAATCGTGATCAGCTGCAGTTCTTCGGGAGCACTCTGTCCTCTGATGAAAAAAGTACCGCGCTCTCACAGATGACAGCTCTCCTCGGGGTATTCGAGGATGCAAAGGAATACGGCTCCATCCTTCAGATGCCGGAGCTCGACTGGAATCTGCTCGACAGATTTGTATCGTCATACGACGATTCCGGCCAGATAAATATGTTCACGAATATGGGACTGGATGAGGTGCAGAAGAAACTCACTCAGCTCGTAAATATAGGAGAGATACTGGGTTCAAAGTATGATGTCGCAGTGACGAATCCGCCATATATGGCAGGTGGAAGCATGGACGCGGAGCTGTCGAAATATGTGAAAAAGAACTACCCAGACAGCAAGGCAGACCTCTTTGCTGTATTCATGGAAAGATGCAGCCGTTTTGTAAAAGCAGACGGCTATCAGGCAATGATTACCATGCATTCATGGATGTTCCTATCGAGCTTCGAGAAGCTTCGTGAAAAAATCCAGAATGTCACAATAGTAAATATGGCACACCTTGGAGCAAGAGCATTTGAAGAAATCGGTGGCGAAGTAGTCCAGACGACAAGCTTCGTATTCAGAAAGACACTGATGAAGGAATATAAGGGGACATTCTGCCGGCTGATAGAACCAAAGAGCCAGGATGGGAAAGAGGAGATGTTTCTGAGTGAGGATAATAGATTTCAAGTTTCGCAACAGAACTTTGATAAAATACCAAGTAGACCAATAGCATATTGGGCCAGTAATAATATTTTGCAGGATTACTCAATCGGTAAACGATTAGATAAAATAATTGACATAAGACAAGGCATAAAAACTGCGGATAAAGATAGGTTCTTAAGGCTGTGGCCGGAAGTGGAAAAAAATAAAATCACATTGAGTGAAACTGGAAATAAAAAGTGGTTCCCTTGCAACAAAGGTGGTTCTTATAGACTATGGTATGGCAATAATGATTACATAGTTAATTGGGAAAATGATGGATATGAGATTCGCAATTTTAAAGATGAAAAGGGTAATTTAAAATCAAGGCCGCAAAACTTACAGTACATGTTAAGAAAAGGACTTACATATTCGAATATAAGTACCACTGCTTTTGCAGTTAGATATAGTCCAAAAGGGCACATTTATGACGCGGCAGGTTCTGGAATGTTCTCTGGAAATGACGATCTTCTTTTATATGCATTTGGTTTTCTTGTATCAAAAGTGGCATATGAAATTACAAAAATAAGCAGTCCAACAATGTCTTTTGAAGTGGGGCAACTTAGTACACTGCCATTTATTTATAATGAGCATAAAAAGGCAATCATTAATGATATTGTTAAGATTAATGTTAATACTTCAAAAAGTGATTGGGACAGTTACGAGACTTCTTGGGACTTCAATGGCAGCCCACTTATTTTCGATATAGAGGATTCTGTGCCTGAAAATTTTGATGCGTATGGTGATAGCAATGATGAAAATACTGAACTATCTGCCTCAGACCTCGAACCTCAGACCTCACACCTGTGCACTGCTTCCTATACCCTAACCCCTCGCCCCTATACCCTCATCTCTGACTGCTACGCCCAATGGAAGCACACCTGCAACTCCCGCTTCGATGCGCTCAAGGCGAATGAGGAAGAGCTGAACCGTATTTTCATAGATATCTACGGACTTCAGGACGAGCTGACACCAGAAGAGAGTGACAAGGACGTGACCGTACACAGGATCTACGACACGAAGGAAGAAGTGCCGGAGTCCATGCAGGGCAGCAACTATGTGAGGACAAAGAGAGATGAGATAGTGTCATTCATCTCGTATGCGGTAGGATGCATGTTTGGCAGGTATCGTCTGGACAAACCGGGGCTCGCATTCGCAGGTGGTGACTGGAAGGAGTATCTGAAGGAAAATCCGTACCCGAATGATACAGATACCGGTGTCTCGGATCTCGAACCTCAGACCACGGACCTCTCGCAGCTCACCTTTTTACCAGATGAGGATGCCATCATACCAATCACCGACGAGAATTACAGCTTCAAGGATGATATAGTTGCACGATTCAGGGACTTCGTGAGGATAGTATATGGAGAAGATACGCTTGCAGAGAATATGGAGTTCATAGCAGAGGCACTCGGCAATAAAGGAACTACATCAGATGATGTGATCAGGAATTACTTTGTGAATGATTTTTACAAGGATCATTGCAACACATATTCTGTCACAGGTTCCGGTAAGCGCCCGATATACTGGCTCTTCGATTCCGGGAAGACGAACGGATTCAAGGCACTCATCTACATGCACAGATACACACCTGATACCGTAGGCCTTGTGAGATCGAAGTATCTGCACATGGTGCAGGGAGCCATAGAGAATGCGAAGCAGAATGCGGAGTACATCATCTCCACATCGAATTCAGCTACAGAGAAGGCACAGGCTACAAAGAAGCGTGACAAGTATGTGAAGCAGCTCACGGAGATGCGTCCGTACTATCAGGCTCTTTCGCATATTGCACTTCAGAAGCTCTCCATCGACCTCGATGACGGCGTGAAGCACAACTACGCCCTGTTCCAGGGAGTCGAAGTGTCATCAGAAGGCAAGAAGCCAAAGAAGATAGACCTGCTAGCAAAGATATGATCTGCTGTAAAATAAGTTGCAATATTATGATACAAATTATATAATAAATAAAACAGCAAGTGATGAACGGAGGTACATTATGCCAAATATAAAACCTGTATCAGATCTAAGAAATTACACATCTGTCATTAATGAGGTGACATATGGAAACAGGGTTTACCTGACAAAGAATGGTCATGGACAGTTTGCGATAATAGATATGAAGGAACTTGATGATCTTGATAAGCAGAAGGCTCTAAACCATTTCCTGTCAGAAATGAACAAGGCAGAGGAATCCATCAGAACAGATGGAACAATATCTGCTGCGGATCTACGCAAAGAATTGGGGGTAGATGATTGAAAATCATAGAGTATTCGGAAGTTTCCAGACAGAAAATCACTGATTTAAGACAGTATTTGACCGAAGAATTTGGGGATGAGACTTCAAAGAAGATCGTTCGTAAACTCCTTGATACAATAGATAATCTTTCTCTGAATGAAAAGATGGGTGTTTCAGTGGCTGATGCACTGGGGATAGACAGTGATTACAGGTATCTTGTCGCTGTACATAATTATGTGTTTTACAGAATAGAAGAGAGCAGTATAGTTATCGTTAATATTTTTAATGATAGAGAAGATTTTATGTATCAGCTGTTTGGAATAAAGACCATTTCTGATGATGCTATTGATTATTGGGGAGAATAATACAAAGTTCAGTCAGACAGGAACAAGTTATGGATATAAACGACATCAGAAACAGCATAAACAGCCTCCTGCAGGGGGATGGCAGACAGATAGTCTTCTGGTATGATGAAGACGGCGGATACAGGTATGAGATCGAGAATGGCTTTTCGCTGGATAATGGGGCGAAGGTCTGGATTCTGACCGGAGACAATTCCTTTGAGACAAAGCTGCAGATAGAGAGACGGGATAAGGACTCTGATTACCTGATCTATGCGCCTTTTGCCAGGCCGTCGGATAAGGACAATATACTAGCGGATATGTATTATTACTCGAAGCACTTCTATTCTGACAAGCTGGTCCAGATAATGGGAGATATCGGCATACCGGCAGAATGTCTGGATGAGATGAAGAGATTCAAACGCTTCTGGAGTTCAGGAAATGTAGAGAAGTTCAAGGCACTGCAGATAGATGAATATACGCCTGAGAACATAGACTTA
Source organism: Candidatus Weimeria sp. HCP3S3_B5 (assembly GCF_052064335.1). Lineage (NCBI taxonomy): Bacteria > Bacillati > Bacillota > Clostridia > Lachnospirales > Lachnospiraceae > Candidatus Weimeria > Candidatus Weimeria sp. HCP3S3_B5. Next base: position 66,082 of record NZ_JBQHVU010000014.1, read on the forward strand.
GGCATCATCTGTGTCCTTGCCAATGTGAAGACGACTAACTTCGAGGAACTGATCAGAAAAATGCTGCTTGGTGGACTTGAAGACAATGCGTCCCTTAAGAAGATGCAGACGTATAAGATAGATGGTTTCTTCTGGCAGTGCACTGCGAAATACTACGGATACAGGGATGAAGAACCGACACTCAAGAGATTCCTGATCACCATGATGATCACGTACATGGATGTGGTGACAGAAGGTAAGGCTCCTGAAGTATGGCGTTCATTCATCTCATTGAAGAAAAATGACTGTGTAATTTTCATGAAGAATTTCATGAACAGTGATGAGACACGGGGCTTCTATGATGACTTTGCGGAGCATTTTTCAGATGAGAAAAATGTCGCATCGGTATTCCGCGAGATACCTCTTGATGACCTGTATGCCTTTGATGCGCTGCCGCAGGTAGATGAGGATCTGATAGGCTGGATGATCAGCAAGATTGAGGATGGCATGCCTGATGAGCGAGTGGTCGGAATGACGATCCCTGAGATCTGTGATGAGAGGACGAAGCCGGCATATCACTATTCTGACAGGTATCATGACAGCTATATGCTCGTGAAGAATGCCCATCAGGTATATAAGCTGGTGACGCTGCATATATTCAGGCCGACAATAGATGAAGTGGTAAAGGACTATGCGGACAATGCCTATCTCATAGACCGTCATTACAGGATGTTCTATTACTATCTGGACAAGGTAGGAAATTCTGAAGAGACAGACAAGCTGCGTGGCCTGGTGGAGAACATCTATACCAATAAATACCTGACCGATTATTCCTTCAAGTGGAACCAGATACTTACGGATGAGGTATACAGGGATTATACCGGTTCAAGGGAAGAGGATTTCTTTGAGAACTATGTACGGCCGTTTATGAATGAAGACAGTCGAGAGGGCAGAGTCGTAGTCATCATCTCTGATGGTATGAGATATGAGGTCGGAAGGGAGCTGTACGAAGATCTCGAACTCGATGAGAAGTGCAAGGCGCAGATGCATCATATGCTAAGTGTCATACCGTCAGAGACGACACTTGGAATGGCATCCCTTCTGCCTCATAAGGACATTCAGGTAGATACAGAGCTGAATGTGACAGTCGATGGAATGAAGTGCGGTAACAGCATGGCAGACAGGCAGAAGATCCTTCAGAAGTATGTACCGGATGCAATCTGCGTAAGCTTTGATTTCCTGAAGAATGAGCCGCAGGACAAGGTCAGGGCACTTTTCCAGAACAAGAACCTGATCTATGCATATCAGAATCAGATTGATGTGCGTGGTGAGAAGAGAGAATCAGAGAATGAAGTCTTCAATGCCTGTGAAGAGGCTGTTAATGAGATAAAGACTGTCATACACCGTCTGACAGGATTTGTATCAGTGACCAGATATCTCGTCACGGCTGATCACGGCTTTATATACAAGAGAGATAAGCTGGCTGAGAGTGATAAAATATCGATGGACAAGTCTGCTCTTGATACGACGAATTACAGGTATCTGCTCTCGGATCACAAGGTAGATAATGAAGCACTGACCAGCCGTTGCCTGGCTTATCTTTCTGCGATGAACAAGGCTTATGTTACTACGCCGAAGGGTACTGATATCATCAAGCAGCGTGCCGGTGGCATGAACTATGTGCATGGTGGTTCATCCCTTCAGGAGATGATAGTGCCGGTGATAAAGGTAAATACCCTTACAGGAAAGCAGACGACGGATCTCGTGAATGTGGAGCTGAACTCATTTATTACAAGAGTGACTAACAGTGTATTTACCGTAGACTTCATGCAGATGGAGCCAGTCACTGATAAGGTGAAGCCAAGGAAGCTGGTAGCATTTTTCATAGATGCAGATGGTCAGAAGATATCGTTCGATGTCCCGATCATTGCCAATATTCGCGATACAGACGCAAGCAAGAGGGTCATCTCCGAGCGTTTTACCTTAAAGAGCGGTCACTACAACAGCGGACAGGATTACTACCTGGTACTTGTAGATATGGATGACGAATCAAATGTCATACAGAAGTACAAATATACGATAGACATAATGGATATGTGACAAGGGAGCCAATATGGATATAGTAGCACTGAATGGTAAGATAAATGAATTTGAGCTAAGACTTGCACAGCAGATGAGGGAATGGCTGTCCGGTAAGCTCCCCAAGATCACTGATGACTGGTGGCAGGAGCTTGTGATCAACAATCTGAGCAATATTCAGAGGACAAATGTCTACAACCAGAATGTCACGGAGATCCGGGGGCTTGATCTGGCAGAGCTTCTGCGTGTAGCCGAGCGTAACTGGTATGTCATAACGGACAGATATTATATGCCTGATACGGTGAGAGACCAGCTTCGTGAGATGCAGAGCATCCGTAATGACTGGGGACATGTGGTGCCGGATACCATTACGAAGAAGAAGGTGCTTAATGATACACAGGTGATCATCGATCTGATGGAGGCCTTCGGTGCTTCATCGACTGATACGATGGATATGCATTCATTCCTTATTGATGTGGAAGATGATAAGGAAATAAGTGAGACGAAGTCGGTTTCTGCACCGGTGCAGCCAGTTGCCTCTGAGCCTGTAAAGACAGCAGATTCAGAGATTACTGTCGGAAGCGTAGTGACATTCATTAGTGATCCTGATAAGGTTGGCGCAGTCATAGCTATTTCAGGCAATAATTACTCTGTCCTGGTAAATGGTGAGGTAAAGAATTTTTTCAGAGAGCAGATACAGCCACAGACAAAGGCGAATTCGAAGTATCTGTCACTAAAGGAAGTGAAGGCCTCACTTACCGCCTATCAGATCAGAAATCCGGGCAACAGCAATCTGTATTCCCTGAATGCGGCACGTATTGATTTCGTGCCGTACCAGTTCAGGCCGGCTCTGAAGATGATACATTCTGACAGCCCGAGGATCCTTGTGGCGGATGATGTCGGAGTAGGAAAGACAATCGAGGCCGGACTCATCATGAAGGAGATGGAGGCCAGGTCTGAGCTTTCATCCGTGCTCGTCATCTGTCCAAGGCCGCTTGTAGCAGAGCGCAAATGGCAGCTAGAGATGAAGAGATTCGATGAGAATTTCACTCAGCTTGATGGACGAGAACTCCAGGAGTGTATTCAGGAGACAGACCGCGATGGTGAATGGCCGGAGCGTCATTCCAAGACTGTAATACCATATTCTCTTTTCAATGAGGATTCTATCATGGGTACCCAGTCCACCTCGTCTAAGAGAAAAAAGAATCTGGGACTCTCAGAGCTTGACCCGGAGCCGCATTTTGATCTGGTGATCGTAGATGAGGCACACAATATAAGAAATGCCAATACCTGGATGTACCGTGGAGTGGAACTGTTCTGCCGGAATGCTGATGCTGTGGTATTCCTTACGGCAACACCATTACAGAACAGCAACAATGATCTGTACACTCTGCTCAATGTCCTGCGCCCTGATGTAGTAGTAGATAAGGATACCTTTGTCACAATGTCAGAGCCGAATGCATATGTCAATAATCTTCTTCGCATTGTAAGAAATCAGAAAGACGGATGGCAGGAAGCCGGCAAGGCAGAAATGTCCAATATACTATCCACTTCATGGGGACGTAATGTCATCCAGCATAATCCTGATTTCGAGGCTATCATGGATTTCCTCGACAAGGATGAGGTCACACGAGAAGAAAAGGTCGATGCGATAACCCGTATCCAGGGACTTCATTCCTTCAACAATATGATAAACCGTACAAGACGCCGTGATATAGAGGATTTCTGCATCCGTCGTACACAGACTGTGGACGCACCTATGACTGATACGCAGAGACAGCTCTATGATGCACTGATGGAGTTTGATGCACAGGTGCTGCTCCGACTTCATGGCAGTCAGAATGTGAGATTCATGATGTGCACCATCATGAGACAGGCAGCAAGCTGTATATTCGGGCTTGCTCCATTCATGAAGGATTTTGTCAGAAGAAAAATGGCTGAAATCGAGACCGATGGAGAACTCTATGATACCGGTGATCTGAGCTTCAATGATGATGAACAGAAATCTCTTAATGATCTGGCCTCTGAGGTGCAGGAACTATCGAAGAATCTGACTATGGATGATCCGAAGTTTGACAAGATGATGGAGGTCATTGATAAGAAGCAGAAGGATGATAACAACAGGGTCATCATTTTCAGCTCTTTCAGGCATACTCTCGCATATCTGAATAAACGCCTCAAGGAACAGGGAATCCGTGTAGGTCAGGTAGATGGTTCTGTACCGGATGAAGAGAGATATAATCTGCGTCAGAGATTCCTTCTCGACAGAGATGATCCTCATGCAATAGATGTGCTTCTGTTCAGCGAGGTAGGATGCGAAGGTCTCGACTATCAGTTCTGTGATACCATGATCAACTATGATCTGCCGTGGAATCCTATGCGTATCGAGCAGAGGATTGGACGTATCGACCGTCGAGGACAGAAGAGTGATACGGTTCAGATCTACAATATGATCACTGATGATACCATTGATGCCGTGATATATGACAGATGTCTGTCGAAGATCGGTGTATTTGAAGACAGTATCGGAGACTGTGGTGAGATACTTGGAGACATATCGGATCAGATATTCAAGATCATGTTTGATCCTGATCTCACAGACGAAGAGCGTACTGTAAAGATCGAGCAGATGGCTGATAATGAAGTCATGAAGACTCAGGAGATGAGAAAGCTTGAACAGGAAGAAAAGTCTCTGTATGGATTTGACCTGTCACGATATGTCATAGATAAGGATGTCCAGGATGCTGAGAATCCGTGGATCAGTTCACAGAGCATGAACCAGATGCTGAATGAATTCATGGATGATTTCCTCGGACCTGGAGAATACCTTCGTGGAAAGACTCCTGGCAAGATGCTCCGTCTGTCATCAGATAAGCGTCAGAAATTGCTTGATGATATCAAAGATATGGATCTGCCGTCCAACAACAATGCTGCAAAGATATGGAAAGCATATCTGAAATCCAATAAGCCTCAGCTTGCTGTTACCTTTGACAGCCAGTATGCAAAAGATAACAGGGATGTGACCTTCCTTACGCAGATGCATCCGTTCGTACAGGAAGCGGCTGCGTATGAAGCAAAGAAATTCCCGTGTGAGGTGGCAATCCGTGTAGCTGATCCTGATATTACATCAGGAGAGTATGAATTCCTTATCTACAACTGGGATTATGTAGGACTGAGACCTGACAAGAAGCTCGTGGCTGTGAGTGATAACGAGGCAGTGCAGAGCAATGTGCTTTCATTCCTTCAGTATGCTACAGAGGCTGTGTCTGATGAAGGCGGTCATGAGGACAAATGGAAAGAAATTGATGATATCCATTATGGCATCTGGCAGAAGGCAAAGGAGGAGTACAGGGCTAAGGTTGAGAACGAGTGTAATTTCAGACTTGATCAGCTCAATCATTCGAGCAGTCAGCAGGAAGCGATAGTACGGGATATGATCGACAAGGCTACTGATGATAAAATAAAGGTCATGAGACAGAGCCAGCTGCAGAATATCATCAACCGCAATCAGAAGCAACAGGATGAGATCAACGCAGCAATTGGCAAGGCTGATATTCATACAGACCTTCTTGTAAGAGGAGTGCTGTACGTGGATTAAGAGGAAGGACTAATGGCGAAGATAGATTATCGAAGCATATACGAGAAGAACAAACATGACTGGTATGCCATGACAGAGGAACCGCAGAAGTATGAGGCTCTTCTGGCAGGACATTACTCTGACTGCAATCATTTCGTATATGAGCTGCTACAGAATGCAGAGGATGAGCGTGCGACAAAGGTTGTCATAGAATACCGCAAAGACTACCTGGCATTCTATCATGATGGAGATCCGTTTGATGAGGCCGATGTAAGGGGCGTTTCTTCTATGTTTTGGAAATACTTATGAAACCATGTCAAATGTGCCACTGCCTCTGCATATGAAGAAATCAACGGAAGCAAAAACCACAGAGACCCCTGTAAAAATAAAATATACGGACATTCCGGAGAAAATAAAAGACCAATATGAAGGGACAGAGCTGGGAGATACATTTGATGCTATAGATGCTAGTCCTAATCTTGAAATCGAGTCGAAGAATAGCCGCGTGGAGATGAAAGAGGATGGAAGTGTTGATCTGACTTTTAATGCCTATGGTGGAGCACAGATTACAAGAAAGATGACAGTTTTTGTAAATAATCAGCCGGTAAAGATAGATAATGGTGATTATGTGAAATACAGGGTAAAGAAGAATAAGATGTGTCAGATAAAGGTGAAACTGGACAAGGCCAAAGTATCAGATGGAGATGTGATTTATGCGATAGCGGTCGATACAGGAAAAGACTATAGGCTGGGAGTCGAGCTCCTTGGAGGTCCAATTCTTGTCACGAATGGAGATTGAATTATGAAAAAAACGATGATTGCATTGCTGGTAGTATCTATGTGTATTCTTGTGGCATGTTCTGACATAAAAGAAACAAATAATGTGTCAAACGGCAAATTATTAGCGGAGGAAACGGCGTGTTATTTTCGACGATTTCTCCGCTCAACGGCATTTTATTTTCGGTGACGGCACAATCTTGGCGTAAGAAACGGCACGCTGTTCGCAGGCTTATTCCATAGCATAAGATGACCTTATGATATGAAATAAGGCTGTGAATGATCACAGCCTCTGGTACCTTTAAAAC